>JADGIB010000005.1 GCA_019683665.1 Solirubrobacteraceae bacterium | reverse complement strand
GCGGGGGAGGGGACCGAGCATCCGGACGTCCTCGTCGCCCGCCTGGCCGCGCGCCGGTGGGGGGTCGTCACCGCCGCCGAGCTGGCGGCGCTCGGGCTCTCGCGGACGGCCGTCGAGTGGCGCGTGCGGCGCGGGCGGCTGCACCGCCTGCACCGCGGGGTCTACGTCGTCGGGCACGCCTTCCCGCCCCTGGAGGCGTGCTTCCTCGCCGCGGTGAAGGCGTGCGGGCCGCGGGCCTGGCTCAGCCACCACGCCGCCGCCGCGCACCTCGGGCTGCTGCCGTGGGACCCGGACCGGCCGGTCGAGGTCACCGTCCGCGGCACGACGCCGCGCGCCCGCCCCGGCGTGCGCGCCCACCGCACGACGCGGCTGGCCGCCGCCGACGTCACCCGCCACCGCGGGATCCCGGTGACCGCGCCCGCGCGCACGCTCGTCGACCTGGCCGAGGTGGCGGGGACGCCCCGGCTGCGCCGCGCCGTCCGCGCCGCGCAGGCCGTCCACGGCACGACGATCCCCGAGATCCTGCGCGCGCTCGAGCGCGCCGGGCGCCGCCGCGGCGCCCGGCGGCTGCTGCGGATCATCGCCACCGGCCCCGCGCCGACCCGCAGCGTCCTCGAGGACGTCGTCCTCGACCTCATCCTCGGCGCCGGCTTCGCCCACCCCGACGTGAACCGGCCGCTGCGGCTCTCGGGCCGCCGGATCGTCCCCGACTTCCGCTGGCCCGACCGGCGGCTCGTCGTCGAGGCCGACGGCGCCCGGTGGCACGACGGCGACCTCGCCCGCGCGGACGACGCCGAGCGCCAGGCGATCCTCGAGGCCCACGGCGACCGCGTCCTGCGCGTCACCTGGCGTCAGGCGGTCACGCGGCGCGCCCAGACCGTCGCCCGGATCGCCGCGGCGGGCGCCCCGGCGCGGCATACACTGCGCCTTCGATGATCTCCACGAACCAGTTCAAGAACGGCAACCACATCGACGTCGAGGGAACCGTCTACAAGATCCTCGAGTTCCAGCACGTCAAGCCGGGCAAGGGCGGCGCGTTCGTGCGCACGAAGCTGCGCCGGGCCTCCGACGGCAACGTGATCGACAAGACGTTCCGGGCCGGCGAGAAGTTCCGCTCCGTCCACACCGAGGCGCGCAAGATGCAGTTCCTCTACTCCGACGGGACCGACGCGCACTTCATGGACACCAGCTCCTACGAGCAGCTCTCGATCCCGGAGACCGCGGTGGCCGACGCGCTGCGCTGGACGAAGGCCAGCGACGAGGTGGACGTGCTGTTCATCGACGGGCAGCCCGCCGACGTGCAGGTGCCGGCGTCCGTCGAGCTGGAGGTGACCCAGACCGAGCCGGGGCTGCGCGGGGACACCGCGTCGGGCGGCGGCACGAAGCCGGCGACCCTGGAGACCGGCGCGACGATCCAGGTGCCGCTCTTCATCAACGTCGGCGACCGCGTCAAGGTCCAGACGGCCACCGGCGAGTACATCTCGCGCGCCTAGTGGCCCGCCGCTCCGAGCAGCGCCGAAAGGCGGTCTTCGCCCTCTACCAGCACGACGTGACCGGGCGTCCCCTGTCGGAGACGCTCGATCGCGACGCGCCGCTGTTCACGCGCGCGCTCGCACACGCGGCCGAGGACTACAGCGAGGACACCGACGCGATCATCGAGCGCTTCGCGCAGGGCTGGACGATCGACCGGATCGCCCCGCTGGAGCGGGCGATCATGCGCGTCGCGCTCACCGAGATGCTGCACCCCGACGCGCTGCCCGGCGACCACCCGATCCCGCCCGAGGGCGCCATCGAGGAGGCCGTCCGCACCGCGAAGACGTACGCGGGCGCCCAGGCCCCGAAGTTCGTGAACGGCATCCTCGGCGCGGCGCTGCGCGAGATGCGCGAGGATCCCGGCCGATGACCGAGCTCGACACCCTCATCAACCGCCTCGAGCGGGCCGCCGAGCAGCTGCGCTCCGGCGACCTGTCCGCGGACGCCGCGGCGTCGCTGGTCGAGGACTGCGCCGCGCTGGCGTCGGAGGCCAGCGCCGAGCTGGAGCGCCAGGCGCGCGCCGCCGCCTCGGAGGTGCCGCCCGGGCAGGACGCGCTGCTCTGAGTGGCCGACGCGCGGTACCCAGACGACCTCCGCGCGCTCGTCGAGGCGGAGCTGCACGCGCTGCGCTTCGTCGACGGCACGCCGACCGACGGCCTGGAGGAGGCGATGCGCTACAGCCTCCTGGCCGGGGGCAAGCGGATCCGGCCCGTGCTCGCGCTCGCGACCGCCCGCGCGCTCGGCCGCGACGCCCGTGACGTGCTCCCGCTCGCCTGCGCGATCGAGCTGATCCACACGTACTCGCTCATCCACGACGACCTGCCGGCGATGGACGACGACGACCTGCGCCGCGGCCGCCCGACCCTGCACCGGGCCTACCGCGAGGACGTCGCGATCCTGGCCGGCGACGCCCTCTACGCCGAGGCGTTCCGCCACGTCCTCACCCGCCAGTCGGGCGACCCCGCCCACGTCATGGCCGCCCTGGCGCACCTGGCGACCGCCACCGGTGTGAACGGCATGGTCGGGGGGCAGTGGATGGACGTGGCCGCCGAGCACGCCGACCTGCGCCGCCTGCACGCGCTGAAGACCGGCCGCCTCATCGGCGCCAGCGTCGAGTGCGTCCTGCTCCTCGACGGCCGCGACCCGGCGCCGTGGGAGCCGTTCACGGCCGAGCTCGGGGTCCTCTTCCAGATCGTCGACGACATCCTCGACGTCGTCGGCACCGACGACGCGCTCGGCAAGCCGCAGGGCTCCGACGCCCGCCACGGCAAGCGGACCTACGTCAGCGAGTTCGGGCTCGAGCAAGCTCGTACCATGGCGGAGGCATCGCATCGGACGGCTCGGGCCGCCCTCGCCGCCGCCGCCCCGGACGGCGCGCCAGAGCTCGAGCAGATCACCGACTTCATCTTCACCCGGACTTCGTGACCGAACGCCTCCTGCCCCGCATCGACCGGCCCCAGGACCTCCACGGGCTCTCCGACGCCCAGCTGCAGCAGGTCGCCCAGGAGGTGCGCGAGCACATCATCGACACGGTCGGCGAGATCGGCGGGCACTTCGGGGCGAACCTCGGCACCTGCGAGCTCGCGGTCGCGCTGCACTCGCTGCTCGACAGCCCGCGCGACAAGATCCTGTGGGACGTCGGCCACCAGGCCTACCCGCACAAGGTCCTCACCGGCCGCCGCGACCAGCTCGCGACGATCCGCCAGTACGAGGGGCTCGCCCCGTTCTGCGCGATCCACGAGTCCGAGCACGACATCATGGGCGCCGGGCACGCCTCGACGTCGATCGGCTACGCGGTCGGCCTCAAGGAGGCGATGCGCCTGCGCGGCGAGCCCGACGCCGGGAAGGTCGTCGCCGTCATCGGCGACGGCGCGATGACCGGCGGCGTCGCGTTCGAGGCGATCCACCAGGCCGGCGGCCTCGGCACGCCGATGGTCGTCGTCCTCAACGACAACGGCATGTCGATCGCGCCGAACGTCGGGGCGCTGAACCGCTACTTCAACCGGATTCGCCTGAACCCGCGCCTGTACCGCTCGCGCGAGGGGATGGAGGAGCGGCTGACGCGCCTGCCGGCCGGGATCGGCGCCGCGTTCGAGCACCTCGGCCCGCAGCTGAAGGAGTCGATCAAGGCGTTCTGGGCGCCGGGCCTGTTCTGGGAGGAGCTCGACTGGGCCTACGTCGGCGTCATCGACGGCCACGACGTCCACGCGCTGCGCGACGCGCTGCGCGAGGCGCTCGACGCCGAGCGCCCGGTCGTCGTCCACATCGCGACCGTGAAGGGCAAGGGCTTCGAGCCCGCCGAGCTCGGCGGCCTGGAGGGCATGGAGAAGTGGCACGCCGCCAAGCCGAAGTCGATCGCCAACGGCGCCCCCGCGAAGGCCGCCCCGGCGGCGGCCGAGCCGGCGCCGCCCTCCTACACGCAGGTCTTCGGCGAGGCGCTCGTGCGCGAGGTCGAGCGCGACCCGCGGATCGTCGGCATCACCGCCGCGATGAGCTCCGGCACGGGCCTGAACCACCTCCAGAAGGCCCACCCCGACCACTACTTCGACGTCGGCATCGCCGAGCAGCAGGCGGTCCTCTTCGCCTGCGGCCTCGCGCTCGAGGGCGTCAAGCCGGTCTGCGCGATCTACTCGACGTTCCTGCAGCGCGCCTTCGACCAGATCGTCCACGACGTCGCCCTCCAGAGGCTGAACGTCGTCTTCGCCATGGACCGCGCCGGCCTCGTCGGCGACGACGGGCCGACCCACCACGGCGCGTTCGACATCGCCTACCTGCGCTGCCTGCCGAACATGGTCCTCATGGCGCCGCGCGACGAGGCGCAGCTCGTCCACATGCTGCGGACGGCGCTCCTCTACGACGACGGCCCGATCGCGCTGCGCTACCCGCGCGGCGAGGGGCTCGGCGTCCCGCTGCCCGACGAGCCGCAGCCGATCGAGATCGGCAGCGGCGAGATCCTGCGCGAGGGCGAGCGGGTCGCGATCGTCGGCTACGGCACCGGCGTCCAGAAGGGCCTGGAGGCGGCCGACCTGCTGGCCGGGAGCGGGATCACGCCGACGGTCGCCGACGCCCGCTTCGCCAAGCCGCTGGACCGGGCGCTGCTGGCCCAGCTCGCCGCCGAGCACGACCTGCTCGTCACCGTCGAGGAGGGCGTCCTCCAGGGCGGGTTCGGCACCGCCGTGTGGGAGACGCTCAACGACGGCGGCCTCGCCCTCCCGCGGATCCTCCGCGTCGGGCTGCCCGACCGCTTCGTCACCCACGGCAAGCCGGCGCTCCTGCACGCCGAGGTCGGCTTCACCGGCGAGCGGATCGCCGAGCGGATCGAGGCCGCGCTGCGCGACCCGCGGACGGCGCTCGCGGGGCGGTGAGCGGGCCGGGTCCGCTCGACCCGCAGGTGGCGGCGCTCCTCGCCGGCTCCGAGGGCGCGCTGACGACGGTCCGCGACGCGGCGGCGCTGCGCGCCGAGCACGAGGCGGGCGCCCGCGAGCTGGCCGGGCCGCCCGAGCCGGTCGACGCCGTCCGAGACGTCGACGCCCCGGTGCCCGCCCGCGTCTTCGAGCCGGCCGGCGCCCGCGGCACGATCGTCTACCTCCACGGCGGCGGCTGGGTCGTCGGCTCCCCGGGCTCCTACGACCAGGTCGGCCGGATGCTCGCGAACGCGGCCGGCGCCCGGGTCGTCCTGCCCGACTACCGGCTGGCGCCCGAGCACCCGTACCCGGCCGCGCTGCAGGACGCCGAGGCGGCCCTGCTGGCGGCGCTCGACGCGGGCGGGCCGGTCGCGGTCGCCGGCGACAGCGCCGGGGGCCAGCTCGCCGCCGTCCTCGCCCGCCGCCACGCGCGCCGGCTCGCCGCCCAGCTGCTCGTCTACCCGGTCCTCGACGCCGGGATGGCGACGGCCAGCTACGAGCGCTTCGCCGCCGGCTACCGGCTCACCGCTGACGACATGGCCTGGTTCCTCGCCCAGTACGGCGGCGACCCCGGCGACCCGGACGTCTCGCCGCTGCGCGCGCCCGACCTGGCCGGGCTGCCGCCGGCGACGATCCTCCTGGCCAGCCACGACGTCCTGCGCGACGAGGGCGAGGCGTACGCGCGGCGGCTGCGCGAGGCCGGGGTGGCGGTCGAGCTCGTCGTCTGGCCGGGGACCGTCCACGGGTTCGTGCGCTGGCCGGCGAAGGTCGACGCGGCGCGGGCCGCGCTCGCCCGCCTCGGCGCGGCCGCTCAGGCCGCCTTCAGGTCCGGCTCGGCGTCGTAGGCCCAGGCCAGCGCGTCCGTGTAGGCGGCGGCGAACTCGTCGATGCTCACGCCGGCGTCGGCGGGCGACCAGTCGTCGCCGCGCTCGTGGGCGATGACGGTGGCGAGCGCGCGCCCGTTGGGGCCCTCGTGGCGCAGGAGCGCGGCGAGGTGCTCCTCGGCGAGCGGGAGGTCGGCGATCGCCTCCTCCATCGGCACGCCGAGCATCGCGTCGGCGAGCGAGAACAGGCCGACGACGAACGCGCCGGCGGGGACCGGGTCGCCGCGCAGCTCGGCGAGCCGCTCGAGCATCCGGGCGCGGACGAGCGCGTTCGGCAGCAGCTCGTCGGGCGTCTCGGGCAGCCCGGCGAGCGCGACGAGCATCGCCCACTGGCGGACGGTGCGCACGCCGAGGAGGACGAGCGCCTCGTGGACGGTGGTGATGCGGCGGCGCAGCGAGAACGCGGCCGAGTTCAGCAGCCGCAGCAGGCGCATCGCCAGGCCCGGGTCGCGCGAGACGAGCTGCTCGAGCGCCTCGAAGCCGATCTCGTCGTCGCTGAGCGCGGCGGCGGCGTGCAGCGACTGCAGCGACGAGGTGTGCAGCGCCCTGCCGGAGACGAGCTGCGGGCGGGCGAAGTACCGCCCCTGGAAGAAGTCGAAGCCGAGCCGCAGGCACGCGGAGTGCTCGGCCTCGGTCTCGACCTTCTCGGCCAGCAGCCGGCCGCGGAAGCCGGCGCGGCGGATCGCGAAGATCTGGGCCGGGAGGCCGTCGAGCCCGTGCTGGCGGACGTCGAGCTTGACGAACCGGGCGTGCTCGAGCAGCGGCGCGGTCTCGTCGCTGAGCGTGAAGTCGTCGAGGGCGATGAGGTGGCCGGCCTCGCGCAGCGCCGCGCAGCGCTCCAGCAGGGCGTCGTCGACGACCTGGTCCTCGAGCAGCTCGAGGACGACCTCGCCGGGGGCGAACGGGAGCGGGTCGACGTCGAGCAGGAACTGGCGGGTGACGTTGACGCCGGCGACGCGGCCGCCGGCCAGCGCGCCGATCCCGATGTCGCCGAGCGCGGTCACGAGCACGTGGGCGCTCGCGCGCTCGTGGTCGACGACCACGGCCCGCTCGGGGTCGAGGGCCCGGAACAGCAGCTCGTATCCGTACAGCCGGCGTCTCCGATCGAACACGGGCTGACGCGCGACCACGACCGGAGGAGCCTCGGTTTCCATCGTCTTGGTCATCGGCAGGTCGGCGCAGATCATGAAACGGCCCGCCTGGAGGCGGGCCGTCTCGGGGAGGAGAGATGCTGCTATGTGATGGGTCTGGCTCTGATCGTGGGGGGAGATCGCGCCGGGCGCGGGGCGCCCGAACCTGCCCGACATGATTGCTTGCGCGTCCGCAATCGTCTGTGAGGGAGGTCACGGACGCGCCGGCCGGTACGGTTCCGCGCGTGCCCAAGGTCCGACTCGACGCGCTGCTGGCCCGCCGCGGCCTGTTCGACTCGCGCTCCCGCGCCGCCGCGTCGGTGCTCGCGGGGGAGGTCCTCGTCGGCGAGGAGCGCCGCCGCGCGAGCAAGCCGGGGCAGCTGGTCGACGAGTCCGTCGTCCTCGCCGTCGACGACCGCCCGCGGTTCGTCTCCCGCGGCGGCGTGAAGCTCGCCAACGCCCTCGACGCGCTCGGCCTCGACGTCGCCGGGCGGCGGGCGCTCGACGTCGGCGCCTCGACCGGCGGCTTCACCGACTGCCTGCTGCAGCGCGGCGCCGCCCACGTGGTCGCCGTCGACGTCGCCTACGGCGAGCTCGCGTGGTCGCTGCGCACCGACGAGCGCATCACCGTGCTCGAGCGCGTCAACGCCCGCTCGCTGACGCCCGACCAGCTCCCGTACGAGCCGGACCTCGTCGTCGCCGACGTCTCGTTCATCTCGCTGGCGAAGGTGCTCCCGGCCGTCCTCGCCTGCGTCGCGGCGCGCTTCGACGCGCTCGTGATGGTCAAGCCGCAGTTCGAGGTCGGGCGCGAGCGGGTCGGCAAGGGCGGCGTCGTGCGCGACCCGCAGCTGCGCCGCGAGGCGGTCGTCGCGGTGGCCGATGCCGCCGCCGGGCTGGGCGCCGCCGTCCTCGGGGTCGCGCCGAGCGGGCTGCCCGGCCCCAAGGGCAACCGCGAGACGTTCCTGTGGCTGGCCGAGGGCGGGCGCGAGGGCGCGCTGGGCGACGTCGCGGCCGCGGTCGCGGAGGCGGACGTCTGATGGCCTCGCGCGTGGCCGTCGTCCTCACCCACGGGCGCCGCGAGGAGGTCCGCGCCGCCGCCGAGACGCTCGAGCGGATCGCGGCCGAGATGGGGGTGACGCTCGTCGACGGCGACCGGGACCGCTCGGCCGACGGCGAGGCCGAGATCGCGATCGCGCTCGGCGGCGACGGCACGATCCTGTCGGGGCTGCGGCGCTTCTCCGACACGGGCGTGCCGGTCTTCGCCGTGAACTTCGGCCAGGTCGGCTTCCTGGCCACGATCGAGCGCGACGCCTGCGAGGACGGCTTCCGGCGGGCGTTCGCGAAGGCGTTCGACACGCTGTCGCTGCCGGCGATCGCGATCGCGGCGCCGGGCCTGCGCCACGCGGCGATCAACGACGTGACGCTCATGCGCCACCCGGGCGGGCGCGTCGCCGTCCTCTCCTACGTCCTCGGCAGCGAGGAGCTCGGCCACGTCCGCTGCGACGGGCTCGTCGTCGCCACCCCGGCCGGCTCGACCGGCTACAACCTCGCCAACGGGGGCCCGGTCCTGGCCTGGGGCGTCGAGGGCTTCGTCGTGACGTTCATCGCCCCGCACTCGCTGACCGCGCGCCCGCTCGTCGTCGCCCCGGGCGACACGCTGACGCTCCTGAACCGCTCGGCGCGCGAGTCGGTCGACGTCGCCGTCGACGGGCGCAACGTCGGCGAGCTCGCGCCCGGCGACTCGCTCGACTGCCGCTTCCGCCACGGCGTCGCGCTCCTGGCCCAGCTGCCGAACTCGAGCTTCTACCAGCGCCTGCGCGAGAAGTTCGGCCATCTCGTCTGACGGCGGCCGGGCGTCGCGCCGGCGCCGCGCGCGGGGCGGAGGCGAACGGGCGTTCGACGCGGGTCCGTCCTGGCCCGCTGGTAGACCACGCGCCATGCTCCTGGAGCTTCGCGTCGAGAACCTGCTCCTCATCGAGCGCGCCGAGCTGCGCCTCGCGCCCGGCCTGAACGTGCTCACCGGCGAGACCGGCGCCGGCAAGACCGTGCTCGCGCACGCGCTCGACCTGCTGCTCGGCGGCAAGGCCCGCTCGGGCATCGTCCGGCCCGGCGCGGCCGAGGCGTACGTCGAGGGCGTCTTCGAGCTGCCCGACGCGCTGCGGGGCGAGCTGGGGGAGCGGCTGCCGGCCGACGCCGAGGAGGTCGTCCTCGCCCGGCGCGTCAGCGCCGAGGGCCGCACCCGCGCCTACGTGAACGGCCGCAGCGCCAGCGCGTCCGACCTGCGCGAGCTGGCCGAGCCGCTCATCGCCTTCTACGGCCAGCACGAGCACCGGCGGCTGACGCTCTCGTCGGCCCAGCTCGACGTCCTCGACGGGTTCTGCGGGCCCGAGCAGGCGGCCCGCCGCGCGGGGGCGGCCGCCGCGGGGGCCGGGGGGCGCGGCCTCGAGGCGCGGCGCGAGGCGCTGCGCGAGCGGGCCGGCTCGCGCGAGCGCGAGCTCGACCTCGTCGCCTACGAGCTGGCCGAGATCGAGGAGGTCGCGCCGACCGTCGAGGAGAAGCGCGAGCTCGAGGCCGAGCGGGCGCGCCTGCGCCACGTCGAGGCGCTGCGCGGCGCGGCGCTCGCCGCGGTCGAGGCGATCGCCCCCGAGGACGGCGACGGCGGCGCCTCGTCGCTGCTCGCCCGCGCCGGGGTCGAGCTCGACGGGGTGGCCGGGGTCGACGAGACGCTCGACCCGCTCGTCGAGCGGTTCCGGGCCCTGGCCGTCGAGGCCGACGACCTCGCCGGCGAGCTGCGCCGCTACGCCGAGGGGCTGGAGGCCGAGCCGGGCCGCCTCGACGCGGTCGAGACGCGCCTGGCGGCGATCGAGCGGCTCGAGCGCAAGCACGGCGGCAGCGTCGAGGCCGTGCTCGCCCACGCCGAGCACTGCCGGTCCCGGCGCGACGAGCTGCTCGGCGCCGGCGAGGCGCTCGAGGAGGCCGAGGCGGCGCTCGGGGAGGCGCGGGCCGAGCTGCGCGCGGTCGCCGACGAGCTGCACGCGGCGCGGGCCGCGGCCGGCCCGGCGCTGGCCGAGGCGGTGCGCGCGCGGCTGGCCGAGCTGGCGATGGACGGCGCGACGTTCGAGGTCGCCCTCCACGAGCGCGAGCCGGGGCCGACCGGCGCCGACACCGTCGAGTTCCTCATCGCCGCCAACCCGGGCGTCCCGGCCGGGCCGCTGCGCGACATCGCCTCCGGCGGCGAGCTGTCGCGCGTCATGCTCGCGCTCATGGGCGTCGCCAACGAGGCCGGCGGCGCGACGCTCGTCTTCGACGAGGTCGACGCCGGGATCGGCGGCGTCACCGCCCGCGCCGTCGGCGAGCAGCTGCGCGCGCTCGGCGAGGGCCGCCAGGTCATCTGCATCACCCACCTGCCGCAGGTCGCGTCGATGGCGGACCGCCACTTCTCGATCGCCAAGGACACGTCGGTCGACCCGGCCGTCACGACCGTGACCGAGCTCGCGCCCGACGCCGTCGTCGGCGAGCTCGTGCGGATGCTCGGCGCCGACGCCGACGACCTCGCCGCGCGCCGCCACGCGCAGGAGCTGCTGAAGGCCGCGTAGGCGAGCGGGCGGCTACGGTCCGGGCATGACGACGACGGCGGCCGGCTCCGGCACCTTCCGCATCGGCGGGGACCTCGAGGTCACCCGCCTGGGCTTCGGCGCGATGCGCATCACCGGCGAGGGCGTCTGGGGGCCGCCGCGCGACCCCGACGAGGCGCGGCGCCTCCTGCGGCGCCTGCCCGGCCTCGGCGTCGACTTCATCGACACCGCCGACTCCTACGGCCCCGAGGTCTCCGAGCAGCTCATCCGCGAGGCCCTGCACCCGTACGACGGGATCGTCGTGGCGACGAAGGCCGGGCTCACCCGCTGCGGGCCGGACCGCTGGGAGATCCTCGGACGGCCCGAGTACCTGCGCCAGTGCTGCGAGCTGAGCCTGCGCCGCCTCGGCGTCGACGCGATCGACCTCTGGCAGCTGCACCGGATCGACCCGCAGGTCCCGCGCGAGGAGCAGTTCGGCGTCCTGCGCGAGCTGCGCGACGAGGGCAAGGTCCGCCACGTCGGCCTCTCGGAGGTGTCGGTCGAGGAGATCGAGGCGGCCCGCGCCGTCGTCCCGGTCGCCACCGTCCAGAACCGCTACAACCTCGCCGACCGCGGGTCCGAGGACGTCCTCGAGCACTGCGAGCGCGAGGGCATCGGCTTCATCCCGTGGTTCCCGCTCGACGCGGGCCGCCTGGCCGAGCCCGGCGGCGCGGTCGCCGAGATCGCCCGCGCCCACGGCGCCACCCCCGGCCAGGTCGCGCTCGCCTGGCTGCTGCGCCGCAGCCCGGTCATGCTCCCGATCCCGGGCACGAGCTCGATCGCCCACCTCGAGGAGAACGTCGCCCCCGCCGCGCGCGTGCTCGCCGAGGCGGCGGGCGCGCGCCGCGGCGCGGCCGCGGGCGGCCCGCCGGGCGGCGCCGGGCCGGCGGCCGCCCGCACGGCCGCGCGGCGCCCGGCGCCGTAGACTCGAAGGCCATGTCGACGGCCCCTCGCGTCCCGGACGCCGCGCGCCGGGAGGCGCTCGAGCGGGAGGTCAGCGGACCGGCGCGGCTGGGCCGCCGCACGAAGGTGCTCACGAAGCGCCTGCGGGCCGGCGAGATCGCGGTCATCGACCACGCCGACCTCGACCGCGTCTCGGCCGAGGACCTCGTCGCGATCGGCGTCGCCGCCGTCCTCAACTGCCGGCCGAGCTCGACCGGGCGCTACCCGAACCAGGGGCCGCTGCTCCTCGTCCAGGCCGGCGTCCTGCTCGTCGACCTGCCCGACGACGCGATCTTCGACCGCCTCCACGACGGCGACGTCGTCACCGTCCGCGGCGGCGAGGTCCGCCGCGGGGACGAGACCATCGCCGTCGGCGTCGTCCAGGCGCCGGCCGCGGTGCGGGCCGCCAACGACCGCGCCCGCCAGGAGATCGGCGAGGCGCTCGAGGCGTTCGCGCGCAACACGGTCGAGCACATGGTCGAGGAGCGCGAGCTGCTGGCCGGCAAGATCGAGCTGCCGCGCTTCGACACGAGCTTTCGCGACCGCCCGGCGCTCATCGTCGTCCGCGGGGTCGACCACCGCCGCGACCTGCGCGTCCTGCGCCCGTACATCCGCGACGTGAAGCCGGCGATCGTCGCCGTCGACGGCGGCGCCGAGGCGATCCTCGAGGAGGGCTTCAAGCCGGACATGATCGTCGGCGACATGGACTCCGCCTCCGAGGAGGCGCTGCGCTGCGGGGCCGAGCTCGTCGTCCACGCCTACCCGGACGGGCGCGCGCCCGGCCGCGCCCGCCTCGACCGCCTCGGCCTCCCGCACAAGGTCGTGCCCGCCCCGGGGACGAGCCAGGACGTCGCGATGCTGATCGCCCACGAGAAGGGCGCCCAGCCGATCGTCTCGGTCGGCTCCCAGTTCAACCTGGTCGAGTTCCTCGACAAGAACCGGCGCGGCATGTCCTCGACGTTCCTGACGCGGCTGCGCCTGGGGGAGGACCTCATCGACGCCAAGGGCGTCGGCCGCCTCTACCGGCCGCGGCCCGGCGTCGCCCCGATCGGCCTGCTCCTCGCCGGCGGCCTGGCGACCCTCGCCGTCATCATCTGGCGCACCCCGGCGCTCTACGACGTCGCCCAGCTGCTGTGGCTGAAGCTGCAGGTCCTGATCGGCATCGCCTAGCGCCCACTACGCTCCCCGCGCCGTGTTCGACTTCCGCTACCACGCCCTCTCGCTCGTCGCGGTCTTCCTGGCGCTGGCGATCGGGATCCTGCTGGGCGTGGCGATCGGCGACTCGGGCCTCGTCTCGTCGGCCCGCCAGGACATCGAGGAGTCGCTGCGCGGGGACGTGAAGGCGTCGCGCGCCGAGGCGGCCGAGCTGCGGGCCGAGCTCGAGCGCCACGAGGACTACGAGCGCCAGACCTTCCCGGACCTCGTCGCCGCGCGGCTGGCCGGCGAGCGGATCGGCCTGCTCTTCCTCGGCGACTCCGACAGCGGGATCGTCGACGAGGTCCGCAGCGCGATCGAGCCGGCCGGGGCGGACCTGCTCTGGGTCGGCGCCCTGCGCGAGCCGCCCGACGTCGACGGGCTGGCCGAGCGCGCCGTCGGCACCCGCTACGCGGCGATGTCGATCGACGCCACGCTGCTGGAGCCGTTCGCCGAGCGCATCGGCGTCCAGCTCGTCACCGGCGGGCGGCTCGTCGCCGCCGTGCGGCCCGAGCTCATGCGCTCGTTCTCCGGCGACCTCGGGATGGTCGACGGCGTCGTCGTCGTCCGCGACCCGGACCGCCCCGAGGAGGACGAGGAGCAGGAGGGGACGACCGACACGCTCGAGAACGGGATCGTCCGCGGCATGAACCGCACCGACATGCCGATCGTCGGCGTCGAGCGGCTCGACACCGACCCGTCGCAGATCGAGTGGTACCGCGACCGCGGCCTGGCCTCCGTCGACTCGATCGACCAGCTCTCCGGGCGGGCCGCGCTCGTCTTCGCGCTCGCCGGCGCCGACGGCGCCTACGGGCTGAAGTCGAGCGCCGAGGCGCTCCTGCCGCGCGTCGTCGGCGGCGTCTCGCGGCCCTGAGCGCGGATCCCCGCGCGAAGCGGCGCGCGGCCCGCCGACCGTCCGCCGACCCGGCTACCGTTCGGGCCCAGTGCACGCCCTCCCGTCCGTCGTCGCGTTCGTCGCCGCGCTCGCGCTCGCCCCGGCGCTGCGACGCACCCTCGAGGAGGCCGGGCAGGTCCGCGAGAACTACCGCGGCCGGCCGCTGCCGTTCCCGTTCGGCGTCCTCGTCGTCGCCGCCGCGGTCGTCGCGCTGATCCCGCTCGCGCCGCTCGACGACGTCACCGGCGGCGACGTCCTCGCCCCCGAGCTGGGGACGATCGCCGTCTACGCGCTCGGCGTCGCGTTCCTGGGCCTGGCCGACGACGCGCTCAGCGGGCCGTCGCGCGGCTGGCGGGGCCACGGCGCCGCCGTCCTCGGGGGGAGGGTCTCCACCGGCGCGCTGAAGGCGGTCGGCTCGCTCGGGCTTGCGCTGCTCGTGCTGCGCGGCCACGACGACTACCTGCTGGCCGTCCTCGTCCTCGTGCTCGCCACCAACGTCTTCAACCTGCTCGACCTGCGGCCCGGGCGGGCCGCCAAGGCCTTCGTGCTCCTCGGGGCCGGGCTCACGCTCGGCGCCTGGGACGTCGACCCGCTGTGGGCCCTCGGCCTGTTCGCGGCGCCGGTCCTCGTCGCCGGCTTCTACGACGTGCGCGAGCGCGCGATGCTCGGCGACACCGGCAGCAACCTCATCGGGGCGCTCGCCGGCCTGTGGCTCGTGCTCACCCTGTCGACCGCCGGTCTGGCCGTGGCCGCCGTCATCCTCCTCGGGGTGACCGCCTACGGCGAGCTGCGATCGATCAACGCGCTGGTGGAGCGCACCCCCGTCCTTCGTCACCTAGACTCGATCGGAAGACCGCATGCCTAGTCCCCGCTCCCAGCGAACGCGCTACATCTTCGTCACCGGCGGGGTCGTCTCATCCCTCGGAAAGGGGATCGCGGCCGCCTCGATCGGGCGCCTGCTCGTCAGCCGCGGGCTGACCGTCGGCCTGCAGAAGTTCGACCCGTACATCAACGTCGACCCGGGGACGATGTCGCCGTACCAGCACGGCGAGGTGTTCGTCACCGAGGACGGCGCCGAGACCGACCTCGACCTCGGCCACTACGAGCGCTTCACCGACGCGAACACGTCGCGGGCCAGCAACGTCACCGCCGGCGGCGTCTACCACGCCGTCATCCGGCGCGAGCGGCGCGGCGACTACCTCGGCGGGACCGTCCAGGTCGTCCCGCACATCACCGACGAGATCAAGAACCGGATCAAGCTCATCGGCGAGACCTCCGACGTCGACTTCGTCATCACCGAGGTCGGCGGCACCGTCGGCGACATCGAGTCGCTGCCGTTCCTGGAGGCGATCCGCCAGTTCCCCGTCGACGTCGGCCGGCGCGACGTGATGTTCATCCACCTCACGCTCGTGCCCTACATCGGCCACGCCGGGGAGCTGAAGACGAAGCCGACCCAGCACTCGGTCAACGAGCTGCGCCGCATCGGCATCCAGCCCGACATGCTCCTGTGCCGCTCCGAGGGGCCGCTGGGCGACGACATCCGCAAGAAGATCGCCCTCTTCGCGTCGCTGCCGGTCGAGGCGATCGTGTCGGCCAGCGACGTCGACAACATCTACAAGGTCCCGCTGAACTACGCGCGCCAGGGCGTCGACCAGTTCATCCTCGACCACTTCGGCATCGAGGACGTGCCGCCGGCCGACCTCAGCGGCTGGCAGGCGCTGTGCGACCGCGCCGACGCGGCCACGACCCCGGTCCGGATCGCGCTCGTCGGCAAGTACGTCCAGCTCGAGGACGCCTACCTGTCGGTCAGCGAGGCGCTGCGCCACGCCGGGTTCCTGCACGGCTGCCGCGTCGAGATCGACTGGATCGACTCGGAGACGATCACGCCGGAGAACGCGGTCGAGCGGCTGCGCGACCACGACGGCATCCTCGTCCCCGGCGGCTTCGGCGGCCGCGGCATCGAGGGCAAGATCCTCGCCGCCCAGGTCGCGCGCGAGCACGGGATCCCGTACCTGGGCATCTGCCTGGGGATGCAGGTGGCGGTGGCCGAGTTCGCCCGCAACGTCGCCGGGATGCCGGGCGCGAACTCGACCGAGTTCGACCACGAGACCGAGTGGCCGGTCATCGACCTGCTGCCCGAGCAGCGCGACGTCGCCGACCTCGGCGGCACGATGCGGCTCGGCGCCGACCCGGTGAAGCTCCACGACGGCACCCGCATCCGCGAGATCTACGGCGAGGCGGTCATCTACGAGCGCCACCGCCACCGCTACGAGGTGTCGCTGAACCTGCGCAAGCGGCTGGAGAAGGCCGGGCTCGTCGCCGGCGGCACGTCGCCCGACGAGCGCCTCGTCGAGGCGATCGAGCTGCCCGGCCACCCGTTCTTCGTCGCGTCGCAGTTCCACCCGGAGTTCAAGTCGCGCCCGCAGCGGCCCGCCCCGCTGTTCCGCGAGTTCGTGGCGGCCGCGCTCGAGCGCGCCGGGGAGCGCCCGCCCGAGGGCGAGCCGGTCGCGTCGCGGACCACGACCCAGCGTGCGACCCCGTCCGACTGACGCCGAGCGCCGGCGCCTGCACGAGCTGTTCGCCGCGCTCTGCGCGATCGACTCGCCCAGCGGCGAGGAGGCGGCGTGCGCGGACGCGGTCGCCCGCGAGCTGGAGGCGCTCGGCCTGGCCGTCGAGCGCGACGCGTTCGGGAACCTGCTCGCCCGCGTCCCGCCGCCGCCCGGCGGCCGGTCGATCCTCCTGTGCGCCCACCTCGACACCGTCCCGCGGCTCGACCCGTCGGTGCCGATCGAGCCGGTCGAGGTCGACGGGGGCTGGGAGAACGCCCACGACGACATCCTCGGCGCCGACAACAAGGCGGCGGTCGCGGTCATGCTCGTCGCGGCCGAGCGGGCCGTGCGCGAGGGCGCGCCGGTCGGCCTCGAGCTCCTGTTCACGCTCCAGGAGGAGCGCGGGCTGCGCGGCGCCGAGGCGTTCGACGTCTCGGTCCTGCGATCGGACTTCGGCTACGTCTACGACCTGGCGACGCCGATCGGCGAGATCGTGATCGCCTCGCCGGGCGCGTACCGCGTCGAGGCGCGCTTCCACGGGCAGGCCGCCCACGCCGGCCTGCGCCCCGAGGACGGCCGCTCGGCGATCGTCGCCGCCGCCCGCGCGATCGCGGCGATGCCGCTCGGGCGCATCGACGCGGAGACGACCGCGAACGTCGGCGGCATCGAGGGCGGGGTGGAGGGCACGAACGTCGTGCCCGAGCACGCCCGCTTCCTCGGCGAGGCGCGCTCGATCGACGACGCCCGCCTGGAGGCGCTCGTCACGGAGATCATCGACGCGATCCAGGACGCGGCGAACGACCCGGCCGGCCCGGTCGACGTCGACGTGTCGGTGCAGCGGTACTTCCCCGGCTACCGCCACCGGCCCGACGCGCCCGGCGTCGTCGTGGCTGAGCGGGCGCTGCGCGCCTGCGGCTTCGAGCCCCGCCACGTCGTGGCCGGCTCGGCCGCCGACGCGAACGTCCTCGTCCACCGCGGCTTCCACTGCGTCTGCCTGGCCAACGGCACCGAGCGCAACCACGAGCCGACCGAGCGGGTGAGCTTCGCCGCCCTGGAGGAGATGCTCGCGGTGACGTGCGCGCTCTTCGACGAGGCCGCCGCGGCCTGACTCACACGAGCCGCAGGCGCGCGGCGCGCTCGCGCAGGCGGCACAGGCGCGCCCAGCGCTCGGCCGCGGTCTCCCGCGCGCCGGCCGTCGCGGCGCCCGGCGCCCCGCCCGCGGCCAGGACGGCCGCCGCGGCCGCCGTCGCCGTCGCCGTCGGCGTCGCCGCGGTCGCCGTCGGCGTCGCCGCCGCGGACGCGGACCCGATCGGCCGGTGCGCATGGCCGCCGGGCGGGGGCGTCCTCGGCTCGCCGCGGCGGCGCACCTGGACGGTGTTCATCATCCCGTGGTCCTCGTGGGCGAGGATGTGGCAGTGGAAGACGAAGTGCCCGGTGTAGCGGCGGAACCAGATGCGGATGACGACCTCGCCGGCCCTCCTCGACGCGTCGCGCGGCGGGATCGTCACGACGTCCTGCAGCCCGTCGGCCCGGTGGGGGCGGCCGTTGACCTCGACGACCTCGAAGTCGTTGACGTGGATGTGGAACGGGTGCTCCTCGGTCGTCGTGTTGCGCAGCGTCCACTCCTCGACGGTGCCGACGTAGGGCGCCGCGTTCGTCACGCTCGGGTCGAACGGCCTGCCGTTGATGAGCGCGTACTCGGTGTGGCCGAGGTCGAAGCCGAACGTGAACGTCCGCTTGCGCGCCACCCGGCGGCCGGAGACCGGCCGGGCCGGCGTGTGGAGCCGCCGCGGGACGCGCGGGGCGGGCGCCGCCGTCCCGGGCGTCACGTCGACGGTCATCAGCTCGGCCTCGGGCAGCAGCTCGAAGCCCTCCTGCGGGTAGGCGCGCGTGCGCAGCCGGTGGCGGCCGGGCGCCCCGCCGGTGACGAGCACGTCGTAGCGCTTGCCGGGCGGCATCACGAGGTGGTCGACGGTCCGCACCCGCCAGCGCGGGGCGCCGTCCTCGGCGATCACCGTGAAGGCGTGGCCCGTGAGCTCCACGTCGTAGAAGACGTCGGCGCTGATGTTGGCCAGGCGCCACAGCTGCGTCTCGCCCTGGCGCAGCCCCGCCTGGGGGGTGAGCAGGCCGTTGACGAGCCGGACCGTCGGCCGCCGCAGGCCGATCTCGTTCGACGAGAGCGCGACCTGGCCGGGCGCGTCCGGGTCGACCTGGAGGTCGCGGATGGCGATCTGGCGCTGGGGCACGCCGCGCAGCGCGCGCGGCAGGAGCCGCTCGAGGCCCTCGACGACGATGAGCCCGGACATCCCGCCCATGACCTGCGGCTCGGTCAGCGGGTGCAGGTGGGCGTGGTACCAGTACGTGCCGGGGGCGTGGTCGCGCGGCAGCGTCACCGTCGAGCGGACGGTCGTCCCCGGCGCCATCGTGCGGAACACGTTGTCGTGGTCGCGCTTGGGCGACACGTGCATCCCGTGGTAGTGGATGTTCGTCGCCTGCGGGGTCGCGTTGCGGATCGTCACCTCGACGTGTCCCCGGGGCGCACGTGGAGCGTCGGCCCGATGAGCCGGCCGTTGTAGCTCTGCGCGACGACCGGCGAGCCGGACACCTCGATCGTCTGCAGGCGGGCGTCGAGCGTGACCTTCAGGACGCCGCCGCGGGCGTGGAGCTGGGGCGGCTCGGCGAACGGCAGGCCGGCGACCGGCGCCCACGCGGGCAGCTCGGCCGGCTCCTGGGCGTGCGCCGCCGCGGCGGGCAGCGCGGCGGCGAGGACGAGCGCGCAGGCGACCGCGCGCAGCGACGGGCGGGGCATGGTGGCGGGATCCTGTCCGTCCG
Organism: Solirubrobacteraceae bacterium; assembly: GCA_019683665.1. Lineage (GTDB taxonomy): Bacteria > Actinomycetota > Thermoleophilia > Solirubrobacterales > Solirubrobacteraceae > Capillimicrobium. The sequence goes on along the minus strand of JADGIB010000005.1, from coordinate 12,198 downwards.
GGCGGACGGATCCGGCGCCTACGGCGGCGCGGCGGCGCTCGCCGCCTCGGCCTCGGCGACGTGGCGGCGCAGCTCGCGCCGCGCGATCGACAGCTTGTGGACCTCGTCGGGCCCGTCGGCGAGCCGCAGCGTCCGCATCCCGGCGTAGAGCCGCGCGAGCGGGAAGTCGTCCGACACGCCGCCGCCGCCGTGGACCTGGATGGCCCGGTCGATGACCTTCAGCGCGATGTTCGGCGCGGCGACCTTGATCGCGGCGATCTCGGTCCGCGCGCGCCGGTTGCCGACCGTGTCGATGAGCCACGCGGTCTTCAGCGTCAGCAGGCGCGCCATCTCGATCTCGATACGCGCCTCGGCGATCCAGTCGAGGACGTTGCCGCGCGTGGCGACCGGGGCGCCGAACGTCGTGCGCGAGACGGCCCGGCGGCAGAGCGCCTCGAGCGCGAGCTCGGCCGCTCCGATCGCGCGCATGCAGTGGTGGACGCGACCGGGGCCCAGGCGCGCCTGGGCGATCATGAACCCGTCGCCCTCGCCGCCGATCAGGTTGGACGCCGGGACGCGGACGTCCTCGAAGACGACCTCGGCGTGGCCCTCGGGGTCGGTGTAGCCGAAGACGGGCAGGTTGCGCACGATCCGCACGCCGGGCGTGTCGCGCGGCACGAGGATCATCGACTGCTGGCGGTAGGGGGGCGCGTCGGGGTCCGTCCTGCCCATGACGATGAAGACGGCGCAGCGCTCGCGCATCGCCCCCGACGTCCACCACTTGCGCCCGTTGAGGACGTACTCGTCCCTGTCGCGCTCGATCCGCAGCCGGATGTTCGTCGCGTCCGAGGAGGCGACGTCGGGCTCGGTCATCGCGAACGCCGAGCGGATCTCGCCGTCGAGCAGCGGGCGCAGCCAGCGCGCCTTCTGCTCCTCGGTGCCGAACCGGGTGAGGACCTCCATGTTCCCGGTGTCGGGCGCGGCGCAGTTGATCGCCTCCGGGGCGATGTGGCTGCGCCCGGAGATCTCGGCCAGCGGCGCGTACTCGGCGCACGTGAGGCCCGGGCCGTACGCGGGGTCGGGGTGGAAGAGGTTCCACAGGCCGCGCCGGCGCGCCTCGGCCTTCAGCTCCTCCATGACCGGCGGGTGGAAGTGCGGGTCGCCGCTCTCCCGCAACTGGCGCTCGTAGACGGCCTCGGCGGGCAGGACCCGCTCCTCCATGAAGGCCGTCAGCCGCTCCTGCAGCTCGCGGCTGCGCGCGGTCGGCTCGAAGTCCATGGGCGGACGATAGTGCGCCGCGGCGGGGCCGCGGCGCGAGAGGGGTCAGGCGAGGGCGACGATCACCGGAGCGAAGACGACCGCCACGCAGATGGCGGCCAGGACGAGGCCGACGGCCCGGGCGGGGCCGGTGCTCGGAGCCTGCGAGGGGAGGGGCTTGCGCATGGCCCGAGTATCTGTCCGCGCGCTGACCTGCGAACCGGGCGTTCGCACGGAACGTCGCTCCGTAGCTCCGGCTCCGAGATCCGTGTGTCTCGGATAGGTGGCATCCGTGGCCCTCATCGCTCCCCTTCCGTAGTCGCTACGGTCCCGGGCGTGCTCGCGCTGCGCCGGACCGTCGTCATCGCCGCCGACGGGCCGTGGGCGGACACCGAGCTGGGACGCGCGTGGTCCGACCCGGCCCTCCATCCGCCGCCGCAGCCGGGGGACGAGGTGATCGTGAACGTCCAGGCCCGGACCCTCGGCCTCGGCTCCGGCGGTTACGACGTCCTCATCGTCAACCTGACGCGCGGGCTTGAGTCCGACGGCCGTCCGGGCGTCCACGTGATGAAGCTGAACTACACGCCGGTCCAGCACGCCGTCGAGGTCGCCGACGGCGATCCGGCCGGCGCGCGCGGCCCGGTCGCGACGATCGGCCTCCACGGCCAGCTCGCCCCGCTGGCGTGGGCGTTCGCCCAGGCCGGCGGCGGGCGGCTCGGCTACGTGCAGACCGCGGGCGGCGCGCTGCCCGGGGCGCTGTCGCGCACGGTGGCCGAGCTGCGCGGGCGGGGGCTGCTCGCCGCCCACGTCACCGCCGGCCCCGCCTACGGCGGCGAGCGCGAGGCGATCTCTACCGCGGGCGCGATCGCCGCCGCCCTCGAGGACTGCGACGCGGTCGTCTGCGGCCCCGGCCCGGGCATCCTCGGCTCCGGCACCCGCCTGGGCCACGGCGGGCTCGTCGCGCTCGACAGCGCCCACGCCGCGCTCGCGCTCGGGCTGCCGGCGATCGTCGTGCCGCGGATGTCGTCCAGCGACCCGCGCGAGCGCCACCGCGGCCTGTCGCACCACACCCGCACCGTCCTCGACCTCCTCCTCAGGCCGGTGATCGTCCCGGTGCCCGAGGGCGCCGACGTCCCCGCCGACGGCCGCCACGACTGGCGCGTGGCCAGCGGCGCCCTCGACGGCTTCCCGTGGCCGCAGCGGTCGATGGGCCGCGACGACCCGCTCCTGTTCGCGGCGGCGGCCGCCGGCGGGCGCGTGCTCGCTGCGACACTGCACGGCGATGAGTGACCGCGACTTCGAGCAGGTCGGCCCGGCGCGCCGGGCCTGGCAGGGCGACGTCATCGCCGTCGACGAGGTGACGTTCCGCTACACGCAGGACGGGACGGAGGCCGAGCGCGAGATCGTCCGCCACCCCGGCGCCGTCGCCACCGTGCCCGTCGACGACGAGCACGTGTGGCTCGTCGTCCAGCCCCGCCAGGCCGTCGGCGAGCCCGACATGCTCGAGATCCCGGCCGGCAAGCTCGACGTCGACGGCGAGTCGCCCGAGGAGAACGCCCAGCGCGAGCTGGCCGAGGAGGTCGGCAAGCGCGCCGCCCGCCTCGAGCACCTGAAGTCGTTCTTCACGAGCTGCGGCGTCATGGACGAGGAGATCCACATCTACCTCGCCTCCGGGCTCAGCGACGCGCAGGCCGAGGCGACCGAGGACGAGCGCATCGAGGTCGTCGCCTGGCCGCTGGACCGCCTCGACGAGGCGATCGCGCGCAGCACCGACTCCAAGACGCTCATCGGCCTGCTCCTGCTCAAGGAGCGGCTGGCGGCGGGCTGGCGCCCGTAGCCGGCCGCGCCCGCGTGACGGGCGGCTTGCAGCGAAAGGGGGACGGGGCGGCCGGGCCGAAACCCGCCTCCGTGTCCGCCACCGTCGACGCCCGGCCCCACGAGCACCTCGTGCTCGACTTCCTCGCCTACCTGGAGTTCGAGCGCGGCCTGTCGCGCAACACGCTGGAGGCCTACCGCTCCGACCTGCTCCAGTTCGGCGCCTGGCTGCAGCGCCGCGGCGTCGACGTCGTCGCCGCCCGGCACGCCGACCTCGCCGCGTTCCTGAGCGACCTCGCCGCCGGGGACCCGCCCGAGCGCCCGCCCGCGGCCAACGCGACGCTCCAGCGCAAGGCGGCCTGCCTGCGCTCGTTCTACCGCCACCTGCGCCGCGAGGAGATCATCGCCCACGACCCGACCGCCGACCTGCGCGCGCCGCGCAAGGACCAGCGGCTGCCGAAGGTCCTCAGCCGCGACGAGGTCGCCCGGCTGCTGGCCGCTCCGCGCGGGACCGAGCCGGCCGTCCTGCGCGACCGCGCGCTGCTCGAGCTCATGTACGCGTGCGGCCTGCGCGCCTCGGAGGCGATCGGGCTGCGCCTCGGCGACGTCGACCTCGACGCGGCCGTCCTGCGCGCGACGGGCAAGGGCTCCAAGGAGCGGATCGTGCCGATCGGCCGCGAGGCGGTCGACGCGGTCCGCGTCTACCTCGAGCGCGGGCGGCCGAAGCTCGTCGGCCTGGCCCCCGAGCCGCACCTGTTCGTCAACCAGCGCGGGGCGGGCCTCACCCGCCAGGGGCTCTACAAGATCGTCCAGCGCTACGCGCGCGCCGCGGGCCTGGAGGGGAGGATGAGCCCGCACACGCTGCGCCACACGTTCGCCACCCACCTGCTCGCGGGCGGCTGCGACCTGCGCTCGCTGCAGGAGATGCTCGGCCACGCCGACATCGCCACGACCCAGATGTACACGCACCTGTCGGCCGAGCGGCTGCGGGACGTGTACTTCGCCGCGCACCCCAGGGCCACCGCCGCAGGGAACTAGCATCGCTCCCGGCATGGGGCGCGCCTTCGTCGTCGTGATCGACGCGTGCGGAGTCGGGGCGCTGCCGGACGCCGCCGACTACGGCGATGCCGGCGCCGACACGCTCGCCCACGTGGCCGACCTCGTCGGCGGCCTCGACCTGCCCGTGCTCGGGTCGCTGGGCCTGGGGAGCATCGTGCCGCTGCGCGGGGTCCCGCCCGCCGCCGACCCGGTCCTCCACGGCCGCCTCGCCGCCCAGGGCCACGGCAAGGACTCCCAGGCCGGCCACTGGGAGCTCATGGGCGTCATCCAGCGCCAGGCGCTGCCGACGTACCGCGACGGCTTCCCGCCCGAGATCGTCGCCGCGGTCGAGCGGGCGACCGGGCGCCGCTTCTGCTGCAACCGGCCGGCCAACGGGGTGGCCGTCCTCGACGAGTACGGCGAGCACCACGTGCGGACCGGCGAGATCATCCTCTACACGTCGCAGGACTCGGTCATGCAGCTCGCCGCGCACGTCGACCGCGTCCCGCGCGAGGAGCTGTACGCCGTCTGCGCGGCGGCCCGCGAGGTCGTCGACGTCGGGCGCGTCATCGCGCGGCCGTTCGCCGGCGAGCCGGGCGCGTTCGCCCGCGTCGAGGGCCGCCGCGACCTCGCGCTGGCGCCGCCGACCCGGTCGGCGCTCGACGTCCTCGCCGACGCCGGCGTCCCGGTCCACGCGGTCGGCAAGGTCGCCGACCTCTTCTGCGGGCGCGGGATCGCGCAGGCGCACCCGGGCGCGACGAACGCGGTCGCGCTCGACCAGACGACCCGGCTCGTGCGCGAGCTCGACGCCGGGTTCGTGTTCACGAACCTCATCGAGACCGACCAGGTCTTCGGCCACCGCAAGGACGCCGAGGGGTTCCACGTCGCGCTGCGCGAGATCGACGCCGCCGTCGGGACCTGGCTGGAGCTCCTGCGCCCCGGCGACCTGCTCGTCATCACCGCCGACCACGGCGTCGACCCGGCCGCCGCCCACACCGACCACACGCGCGAGCACGCGCCGCTGCTGGCCGTCACCGCGCCGCAGCGGATCCGCGGCCGCTGGGACGGCGCGCTCGCCGACGTCGGCGCGAGCGTCGTGCGCCACCTCACCGGCCGCGACGCGCCGGAGCTGCCCGGGCGGCCGTTCGTGTGAGCGGCGTACGCTGAGCCGCCGCGATGCCGGAGCTGCCCGAGGTCGAGACGATCCGCCGCCAGCTCGCGCCGTTCGTCGAGGGACGGACCCTGCGCGAGCTGCGCGTCGACGACCCGCGCTGGTGCGCGCCGCTCGCCCCGGCCCAGCTGCGGGCCGCGGTCGAGGGGCGGGCGGTCGAGGCGCTGCGCCGCCGCGGCAAGTACCTGATCTGGGCCTTCGCCGGCGACGTCTTCCTGCTCGTCCACCTGCGGATGACCGGGACGCTGCTCGTCGACCCGCCGCCGCCTGTCCGCTACGAGCGGGTCCGCTTCACGTTCGCCGACGACGGGCCGTGGCTGGCCTTCTGCGACCCGCGCCGCTTCGGCACCGGCGAGCTCGCGGTCGGCACCGGCGCGCTGGACGCGTTCCTCGACGCGCGGCTCGGGGTCGAGCCGCTCGGCCCCGACTTCACCGGCGCCGCGCTGCGCGCCGCCGCGAAGGGGCGCCGCGCCCCGGTGAAGGCGTTCCTGCTCGACCAGCGCCGGATCGCCGGCGTCGGCAACATCTACGCCGACGAGGCGCTCTTCCGGGCCCGCATCCACCCGCTGCGCCCGGCCGGGCAGCTCACCCGCGCCCAGTGGGACGCGCTGCGCGACGAGATCGTCGCCGTCCTGCGGGCCGGGATCGACGCCGGCGGCTCGACGATCGACGACTTCCGCCACGTCGACGGCGTCCGCGGCGCCTTCCAGCACCAGTTCCTCGTCCACACCCGGCTCGGGGAGCCGTGCGTCGCGTGCGGCACGCCGATCGTGAAGTTCGTCGCCGCCGGGCGCGGCACGTACGCCTGCGAGCGCTGCCAGCGCCCGCCGCGCGGGGCGCGCGCGCCGCGGATGAGCCGGTAGGCGCCGGATGAACTAGCCTGCCCCGGCCGTGGACATCGCCCTCGCCGTCGTCGCCGCGCTCTTCTTCGCGCTCGGCACCGTCCTCCAGCAGAAGGCCGGCCTCGACGAGCCGGTCGAGGGCTCCTCGGCCGGCCTGCTGCTGCAGATGGTGCGCCGGCCGATGTGGCTGGCCGGGATCGCCGCCGACGGGCTTGGGTTCGCGGCCCAGTTCGTCGCGCTCGCGGTCGGCCGCGTCGCCGTCGTGCAGCCGCTGCTCGTGCTCAGCGTCGTGTTCGCGCTGCCGCTCGGCGCGCGGCTGACGAGCCAGCGCGTCACGCGGCTCGACATCGGCGCCGCGATCGTCGTCACGCTCGGGCTCGTCGCGTTCCTGGCCATCGCCGACCCGCACGGCGGCCGCGACGACGCGCCGGTCGGCGACTGGCTCGTCACCGGCCTCGTCTGCGCGGCGGTCATCGTCCCGCTCGTCGTCGCCTCCCGCCGCCTGGCGGGCGCCGCCGCCCGGGCCGCGACGCTCGGCGCCTGCACCGGCATCCTCTTCGGCCTCTCCGCCGCGCTGACGTCGGTCGTCGGGCACCGCTTCGACGACGGGATCCTCGAGGTCTTCACCGGCTGGCCGCTCTACGCGCTGCTCGTGGTCGGCTACGCGTCGATGACGTTCAGCCAGCTCTCGCTGCAGACCGGCGCGCTCGCGCCCGCCGTCGCGACGCAGATGACGCTCGACCCGGTCACGAGCCTCGTCCTCGCCGTCACGCTCCTGCAGGAGTCGCTGGACTCCTCGGCGCTCGACCTCGTCGCGACCGTCGTCGCGCTCGGGCTCGTGCTTGCGGGCGTCGCGGTCCTCGCCCGCAGCCAGCAGGAGGCCGAGGCTCAGGCGGCCCCGTCGCCCTCCTGAGCGGCGGCGATCGCCCGCATCGTCGCGACGCTGCGCGGCCGCGCGTAGGCGAAGTAGATGACGAGGCCGATCGCCAGCCACACGCCGAGCCGCACCCAGGTGGACACCGGCAGCGTGAGGATCAGCCCCACCGAGGCGAGGATCCCGGCCCCGGCGGCGAGGTGGACGGCGGGGACGCGGAACGGCCGCTCGAGGTCGGGGCGGCGGTGGCGCAGGACGACGACGCCGGCGCACACGATCGTGAACGACAGCAGCGTCCCGATCGAGACGAGGTTGCTGAGCGCCTCGATCGGCGTCAGCCCGGCCACGATCGCGCCGACGATCGCGCAGACGAGCGTCGCCGGGACCGGGGTGCGGGTCTCGTCGCTGACGCGGCCCAGCGCGGACGGCAGCATCCCGTCGGAGGCCATCCGCATGAAGATCCGGGTCTGGCCGTAGAAGGTGACGAGCACGGTCGCGGCCAGGCCGACGATCGCGGCGACGTCGACGAGCGCCTCCAGCCAGTCCAGCGACGGGCCCGCCTCGTTGATCGCGACGGCGAGCGGGTCGGGGACGTTCAGCTCCTCGTACGGGACGAGGCCGGTCATGACGATCCCGATCGCGACGTAGAGCGCGGTCGAGACGAGCACGGTCCCGAGCAGGCCGGCCGGCACGGTCCGACGGGGGTCGCGCGCCTCGGCCGCCGCGGTCGAGACCGCGTCGAAGCCGACGTAGGCGAAGAAGACGACGCCGGCGCCGCGGATGATCCCGCTGACCCCGTACTCGCCGAACCGGCCCTCGTTGGGCGGGACGAACGGCTCCCAGTTCGCGCCGACGACGAAGAACGCGCCGACGGCGACGAACAAGAAGAGGACGACCATCTTCAGGACGACCATCGCGTTGTTCGCAGTCGTCGACTCGCGCATCCCGACGGCCAGCAGCCCGCAGGTGAGCAGGACGATGAGGACGGCCGGGAGGTTCACGACGCCGGGGTCGTCCCCGAACGGCGGGTTCATGAGCGCGTTCGGGAGGTCGATCCCGGCCTTCGCGGCGAGCGCGCCGAGGTAGCCCGACCAGCTCACCGCGACCGTCGAGGCCGCGAACAGGTACTCGAGCAGGAGGTCCCAGCCGATGAACCAGGCCAGGAACACCCCGAAGACCGCGTAGGCGTACGAGTACGTCGAGCCGGCGGCCGGGATCATCGACGCCAGCTCCGCGTAGCAGAGGGCGGTGACCGCGGCGGCCAGCCCGGCGAGGACGAACGAGATGACGACGGCCGGGCCGGCGTACTCGGCCGAGGCGACGCCGGTCGTCGCGAAGATGCCGCCGCCGACGACGGAGGCGATGCCGAGGGCGGTCAGGCTGAAGGTGCCCATCGCGCGCGAGTCCATGCGCTCGCGGTCGCGGCGGGCCTGGGCGACGACGGCGTCGAGGTTCGCGCTCGGCACGGGCGGCATCGTGGCAGCCCCGGCGGCCGGACGTCGTCGCTCAAGGCCGCGCCCGCAGGCGCCGATGGACGTGCGAGCATGCCGTCCGACGTGAGCGCCACCGACCAGCCCACCACGCCGCCGGACGAGGAGTCCGGCGCCCAGCGAGCCTCGTTCGAGGAGACCGAGCGCCGGCACCGCCTCGACAAGCTCGACGCGCTGCGCGCCCGCGGGATCGACCCGTACCCGGTGCGGTTCGACCGCGACGCCCGCGCCGCGCAGGTGCGCGAGCGCCACGGCCACCTCGGCCCCGGAACGGACACCGGCGAGACCGTCCGCCTCGCCGGGCGGATCGTCGGCCTGCGCCGCCACGGCGCGCTCGACTTCGCCGACCTGCGCGACGAGACCGGCACGATCCAGCTCGTCGCCGAGCGCGCCCGGATGGGGGAGGAGGCCCTGCGCGACTTCGCCGCGCTCGACCTCGGCGACTGGGTCGGCGTCGAGGGCACGGTCATGACGACCCGCACCGGCGAGCTGTCGGTCGCCGTGGCCTCCTTCCGGCTGCTGTCGAAGGCGCTGCGGCCGCTGCCCGACCTGCGCCACGGGCTCACCGACCCGGAGACCCGCTACCGCCAGCGCTACCTCGACCTCATCGTCAACGAGCGCTCGCGGCGGACGTTCGCGATCCGCTCCAAGGCGATCGCGGCGATCCGCGCCGAGCTGACCGAGCGCGGCTTCCAGGAGGTCGAGACGCCGGTCCTGCTCGGCCAGGCCGGCGGCGCGGCGGCGCGGCCGTTCATCACCCACCACAACGCGCTCGACATCGACATGACGATGCGGATCGCGCTCGAGCTGCCGCTCAAGCGCCTCATCGTCGGCGGGATGGACCGCGTCTTCGAGATCGGGCGCGTCTTCCGCAACGAGGGCATCGACACCCGCCACAACCCCGAGTTCACCGAGCTCGAGGCCTACCAGGCGTTCGGCGACTACCACGACATGATGGACCTCACCGAGGCGCTCATCCGCCGCGCCGCCCGGGAGGCCCTCGGGACGACCGTCGTGCGGATCGCCGGCCGGGAGGTCGACCTCGCCAGGCCGTTCCGGCGGGCGACGATGGCCGAGCTCATCAAGGAGAACGCCGGCGTCGACATGCATCCGTCGATGCCGGTCGAGGAGGCGCGCCGGATCGCCGACGACCTCGGCGTCGAGTGGCTCGAGGTGTGGGGCTCGGGCAAGATCATGAGCGAGGTCTACGACGCGACCTCCGAGCACCTGCTGATCGAGCCGACGTTCGTCCTCGACCACCCGCGCGAGACCTCGCCGCTGGCGCGCAGGCACCGCGACGACCCCGAGCTCGTGGAGCGCTTCGAGCTCGTCGTCGCCGGCCGCGAGCTCGCCAACGCGTACTCGGAGCTCAACGACCCCGTCGACCAGGCCGAGCGCTTCCGCGAGGAGGCGCGCCTGCAGGCCGGCGGCGACGAGGAGGCCGAGCCCGTCGACGACGACTTCGTCCAGGCGCTCGAGTACGGCCTGCCGCCGACCGGCGGCCTCGGCATCGGCGTCGACCGGCTCGTCATGCTGCTGACCGAGTCGGAGGCGATCCGCGACGTCATTCTCTTCCCGACGCTGCGCCCGGCCGACGGGGCGCGGCCGCCGGCCGCCCACGAGAAGGCCGCGGCGAACCGCGCCGCCGCCCGCGCGGCGCAGGCCGCCGACCCGGACGCGCCGCCGCCGCCGGTGCCGGCGCTGCGGGCGCCGACCCGCCGGCCGGCGTCGCTGACCTGGCTGTCGTGGCTGACGGCGATCGTCGGCCTGCTGTCGCTCGTGCCGACGGTCCCGATCCTCGACTGGTCGTTCGGGATGGACGCGCTCCTGGACCGCTCGGGGCGCGCGACGACGTACGTCCTGTCGGTCGTCGTCGGCGCCGCGCTCATCGTCATCGCCCGCCAGCTCTACCTCGGCAAGCGCCGGGCCTGGTGGATCGCGGTCGGGCTGCTCGTCGCCGCCTGCGTCGTGCACGTCCTGAAGGGGCCGGACCCGGTCCCGCTCCTCGTCAGCCTCGCGCTGCTCGTCGCGTTCGTCTGGTTCCGCCACGACTTCGTCGCGCGCAGCGACCCGGGCTCGCTCGGCGACGCGCTCGTGTTCGTGCCGCTGTACCTGATCGGCGTCGGCGTGTTCGGGTTCGTGTCGCTGCTGACGCAGGCCCACCACCTGCACCCGCCGCTCGGCGTCGGGGGCGGGCTGAAGCAGATCTACGGCGGGCTGATCGGGCTCGACGGGCCGTACCGCTTCGACCGGCGGCTGTTCGCCGAGTTCTTCGGGGACGCGCTCCTCGCGCTGGGGATCATCGGCCTGGCGATCCTGCTCTACCTGCTGCTGCGCACGTTCGCCCAGCGGACCCCGGAGGATGAGGAGGCGCGGGCGCGGGCGCGCGAGATCGTGCGCCGGTGGGGGTCGGACACGCTCGCCTACTTCGCGCTGCGCCACGACAAGAGCTACTTCTTCTCGTCCGACGGGCGCTCGCTCATCGCCTACGCCTACGTGCGCGGTCACGCGATGGTCGCCGCCGACCCGATCGGCCCGCCCCAGGACACCGCGCGGGTGCTCGACGAGTTCCTGGCCTTCTGCCGCGAGCGCGGCTGGTCGGTCGCGTTCCTGGTCGTGCGCGAGGCCGACCAGGACCTCTACCGCGAGCGCGGGATGCACGTCCTCTACCTCGGCGACGAGGCGATCCTCCACTGCGACGGCTTCACGCTCCAGGGCCGGCGGATGAAGGCGGTGCGCGAGGCGGTCAACCGCGTCGGGCGCGACCACCGCTTCGAGCTGATCCGCGAGGACGAGGCGACGCCGGAGCTCGTCGCCCAGCTGAACGAGATCAGCGAGCTGTGGCGCCAGGGGGCGGAGGAGCGCGGCTTCACGATGGAGCTCGGCGAGGACGTCGAGGGCGTCAACCCGGACTTCCGCATCGCGCTCGCCCGCGACCACGCCGGGCGGCCGGTCGGGTTCCTGCGCTTCGTGCCCGCCTACGACGACGAGAGCCCCGGCTACTCGCTCGACCTCATGCGCCGGCGCCCGGACGCGGTCAACGGCCTGACCGAGTTCCTCATCGCGAACGCCGCGGTCGCGCTCGGCCAGCAGGGCGTCAAGCGCCTGTCGCTGAACTTCGCCGCCTGGGGGCGCCTGCTCGACAGCGCGGCCGACGCGGGCTTCTGGGGCCGGGTCGAGCGGCGGATCGCCCGCGGGCTCAACCCGTTCTTCCAGATCCAGTCGCTGCGCGACTTCAACCAGAAGTTCGACCCCGAGTGGCTGCCGCGCTCGCTGGTCATCGACGACCTCGGCAACCTCCCGAAGGTGGCGCTCCTGTACGCGAGCGTCGAGGGCTTCCTGAACCTCCCGCTCGTCGGGAGGCTCCTCGTCCCGCCGGTGCGCCAGGCGACGGCCCAGGGCCGCGCGGCCGGCGGCGACGGCTAGCGGCGCCGCCTCGCGCGAGTGGCGATCCAGCCCCGCTCAGCGGGGGTGAATCGCCGTTCATCCCTTGGGGCGGGGCGGTGGGTCAGCGCCGCGGGCGGAGCGCGAGGGCGACGCCCCAGCCGTGGGGGCGGACGGTGCCCTGGGCGAGGGCCTGGCGGACCACGCGCTGGCGGCGGTGGCCGCGCAGGCGCGAGACGAAGCCGACGGCGCAGCCGGCGGCGCGCAGGCGCCGGCGGGCGTCCGGGAGGCGCAGGCCGCGGACGTCGGGGACGACGCACCGGCGCAGCGAGGGGGCGGCGCCGGGCG
>JADGIB010000004.1 GCA_019683665.1 Solirubrobacteraceae bacterium | reverse complement strand
GGCGGGCCGCGCCGCCCGGCCGGCGGGCGGCGGCGGGCGGCCGCGTCCTGGCTGGACCCGGAGGTGCGCGCCGCGCTCGGCGGCGAGCTGGCCCGCGCCCTCCACGACGACGAGGACGTCGTGCTCGTCGCCCCGACCTCGACGTGGGCCAGCCCGCAGGCCCGCCTGGCGGTGACCGACCGCCGCCTGCTGTGGCTGAACGAGGACGCGGTCGGCGAGCGGGTCCGCTCGCTGCGCTTCGAGGCGATCGCCGAGGTCGACCAGCGGCCGTCGTGGCCGCGCGGGCGCACCGCGGTCCTGCGGCTGCGCGCCCACGCCGGGCGGCGCTTCTCGTTCGCCGAGCTGCGCCCCGACACGGCCGACGCCGTCGTCCGCCACCTGCGCGAGCGGGCGGTCGCCTGATGGACGCCGGCCTCGACCTCGTCGAGGAGGCGGTCGCGGTCGGCGGGCGGGAGCTGATCGTCCGCCGCCCGCGCGACAGCGAGGCGCTCCTCGACGAGGCGGCCTTCGAGCGCGACGAGTTCCTGCCGTACTGGGCGGAGCTGTGGCCGAGCGCGCTCGCGCTCGCGCGGGCGGTCGGCGCCCGGGCGCTGCGGGGGACGCGGGTCGTCGAGCTCGGCTGCGGGCTGGGCCTGCCGGCGATCGCCGCCGCGGCCGCGGGCGGGCGGGTCCTGGCCACCGACTGGTCGCCCGACGCGGTCGCGTTCGCGGCCGGCAACGCCCGCCGCAACGGGGTCGAGATCGAGACCGCGGTCGTCTCCTGGACCGAGCCCGGGCCGCTGCTGGAGCGGGCGCCGTGGCCGCTCGTCCTCGGCTCCGACCTCCTCTACGAGGCGCGCAACGTCCCGGTCCTGCTCGAGCTGCTGCCTGCGCTCGTGGGGGAGCGGGGGGAGGCGTGGATCGCCGATCCGGGGCGCGCCCCGGCCGAGCGCTTCCTGGCCGCCGCGGCCGAGCGCTTCGCGATCCGCTCGACGCCGGATCCGGCCGGCCCGCGCGTCCGGGTGCACCGGCTGACGCCGCGATAGCGTCCCGGCCATGGAGCCCGACGCGATCGAGCTGCGGGTGCTCGGCTGCCTCATCGAGAAGCAGCGCACGACACCCGACGCCTACCCGCTGAGCCTCAACGCGCTGCGCCTGGCCTGCAACCAGTCGACGAACCGCGACCCGGTCATGGCGCTCGACGAGGCGACGATCCGCGACGCCCTGCAGCGGCTCGCCCGCCGCCGCTGGGCGCGGCTGGCCGGGGCGGGCCGCACGGCGAAGTACCGCCATCTGCTCGACGAGGCGCTCGGGCTGGCCGGCGACGAGCTCGCGCTGCTGGCCGTCCTCATGCTGCGCGGGCCGCAGACGCCCGGCGAGCTGAAGCAGCGCGCCCACCGGCTGCACCCGTTCGACGCGCTCGCCGACGTCCAGGCCATGCTCGACCGGCTCGTCGAGCGCGGGCTCGTCGCGCGCCTGGAGCGCCGGCCGGGGCAGAAGGAGGAGCGCTACGCGCAGGTCCTCGGCGGGGCGGCGCCGGCCGAGGCGCCCGCCGTTGCCGCCGCGCCGGCGCCCGCGCCTGCGGCGCCCGCCGCCCCCGCGGTCGACGAGGCGCGGATCGAGCGCCTCGAGCGGGAGGTCGCCGCGCTGCGCGCCGACCTCGAGGCGCTGCGGGCCGAGCTCGGCGCCTAGCCGTGTCAGGGAGCCGTAGTCGGGGTGGGGACCTTGTCGAACCCGGTTCGAGCTTGTACGGTTCCGCACATGCTCGCGTGTGCCGCCTGCGGGCGTTCGTACAACGCCCGCGCCCTCGACCCCTGGTCGCTCAGCACGGCGACCTGCCCGTGCTGCCGGGGTGACCTGACGGTCGCGCCGCGCACGCGCCCGTCGCCCGCGTCCCGCACGCCGGGGCGCTTCTCCCGCGCCCGGGTGCGGGAGGAGCCGCTCACGCCGCGGCTCACCGGGCTGCGGGCCTGACCGGCGCCGGCGGCGGGCGCGCGCGGCCGCTACGGTCTCGCGCGTGCCCGTCCAGGCCGGCCTGCGCCGCGTCGGCGCCACCCGCTACGTCACGCCCCTGCGCGAGGGCGGGTCGCTGCCCGGGCTCGTCGAGGCCGACGACGACGGCCTCTACGTCCTCAAGTTCCGCGGCGCCGGCCAGGGGCCGCGGGTGCTCGCGGCCGAGGTCATCGCCGGCGAGCTGGCCCGCGCGCTCGACCTGCCCGTCCCCGAGCTCGTCGTCGCCGACGTCGACGCCGCCCTCGGACGCGCCGAGCCCGACCCCGAGATCCAGGAGCTGATCGAGGGCAGCGCCGGGACGAACCTCGGCGTCGACTTCCTGCCCGGCGCGCTCCCGTACACGCCCGCCGCCGGCTGGCAGCCCGACCCGGCGCTCGCCGCCGACGTCGTCTGGCTCGACGCGCTGACGACGAACGTCGACCGCACCGCCCAGAACCCGAACCTGCTGCGCTGGCACGGGCGCCTGTGGCTCATCGACCACGGCGCCGCCCTCTACCGCCAGCACGCCGGGCTCGACCCGGCCGACGCCGCCCGCCCGTTCCCGCAGATCGCCGAGCACGTCCTGCTGCCGGTCGCCGGCTCCGTCGTCGAGGCCGACGCGCGCCTGGCCCCGCGCGTCGACCGCGCGCTGCTGGAGCGGCTCGTCGGGCTCGTGCCGCCCGGCTGGTTCGACGGGGCCGACCCGGGCGCGTACGTCGACTACCTCGGGGCGCGGCTGGCCCGCTCGCGCGAGATCGCCCAGGAGGCCGAGGATGCCCGGCGCGCGTAGCCCGTTCGACTACGCGATCCTCCGCGTCGTCCCGCGGGTCGAGCGGGGCGAGCGCGTGAACGCCGGCGTCGTCCTGCACGCCCGCCGGCGCGGCTTCCTCGCCGCCCGCACCGGCCTCGACGAGGCGCGCCTGCGGGCGCTCGACCCCGACGTCGACGTCGAGGCGGTCCGCGCCCACCTGCGCGCGATCGAGCGGATCGCCGCCGGCGACCCCGCCGCCGGGCCGATCGCCGCGCTGGACCGCTCCGAGCGCTTCGGCTGGCTCGTCGCCCCGTCGAGCACGATCATCCAGCCGTCGCGCGTGCACACCGGGCTGTGCGACGACCCGCAGGCGACGCTCGACCACCTGTTCGACGCGCTCGTCGCCTAGGCCCTGCACGGGAGGTTGCAGGCGCCGGCGCGGCCGCCGCTACGGTCGGGACGCCGCCGGATGTCCCGCCGTTCGCCACGATCCATCCTCGCCGTCGCCGCGGCCGCGATCCTCGTCCCGCTCGCCCTGTGGGCCGGCAGCCCGCTCGTGGCCGGCGGCGCCACCGAGCGCGAGCTCGAGTCGCGCATCGAGCGCGGGCGCGCCCGCGAGCGGGCGCTCGCCTCCGCCGCCGAGCGGCTCGCCCGGCTCGAGCGGTCGCTGGCCGAGGACGTCGCCGTGCTGCAGCGGCGCCTGGCCGGCGTCCGCGCCGACCTCGCCCGCGACGAGGCCGAGCTGGGGGAGACCCAGGCGCGGCTGCGCAGCGAGCGCGCCCGCGCCCAGCGGCTCTCGCGGCGCCTGGCCGAGGGGCGCGAGCTGCTGGCCCGCCGCCTGCGCGAGCGCTACACGTCGACGCCGCCCGACCTCGTGACCGTCGTCCTCTCGTCGCAGGACCTCAGCGACCTGCTCGAGCGGGCCGAGTTCCTGCGCCGCATCCAGCGCAGCGACGAGCGGATCGTCGCCCGCGTGCGCGACGCGCGCGCCGCCTCCCGGGCGCAGGCGCGCCGCCTCGCCGCGCTCGAGGACCGCCAGCGCGACGAGGTGATCGCCACCCGCCGGCGCCGCGACGCGCTCGCCGGCATGGAGGCCGCCCTCCAGGAGCGCCGCGCGAGCCTGGCCCGCGCCCGCGCCGCCCGCGAGGCGGCGCTGCGCGACACCCGCGCCGGCCGCCGCGCCGCCGAGCGCCGGCTGCGGCGGCTGCTGGCCGAGCGCGAGCGGGCCGCGAAGGCCGTCGGGCCCGGCGGGCCGTGGGCGATCCCGTGGCCGATCGTCCAGTGCGAGTCGGGCGGCCAGAACCTCCCGCCGAACTGGGCGGGCGCCTCCGGCTACTACCAGTTCATGCCCGAGACGTGGCGGGGCCTGGGCGGCAGCACGCCCCACGCCTACCAGGCCTCGAAGGCCGAGCAGGACCGGCTCGCGGCCAAGCTGTGGGCGAACGGGGCCGGTGCCGACAACTGGGACTGCGCCGCGCTCGTCGCCTAGAGTGACGGCCGTCACCGACCCACCACGGAGACCATGAAGAAGACCTCTCGCATCGGCCGCGGCTGGCGCCTGACGAAGGACAGCTGGGCGATCCTCAAGGCCGACCGCTCCCTCCTCGCGTTCCCGATCGTCGGCGCGATCGCGGCGACGCTCTCGGTCGTGATCGTGCTCGCGCCCGGCGTCGGCATCTGGGCGGCGACCGACCGCTGGTGGTGGATCCTGCCGTTCGCGGCGGTCGCCCTGTACCTGTCGGCGTTCGCGACGATCTACACCGGCGTCGGCCTCGCCGCCGCCACCGCGCAGGTCATGGACGGCGAGAACGCGACGCTGCGCTCCGGGCTGGCGGTCGCCCGCCGCCACACGGGCGCGATCGCGAAGTGGGCGCTCGTCCAGGCCACCGTCGGCCTCGTCATCAACGCGCTGCAGCAGCTGGCCGAGAGCGAGAACGGCCTGCTGCGGATCATCGGCCTCGTCTTCACCGCGCTCGTGAGCGTCGCCTGGACCCTGGCGAGCTTCTTCGTCATCCCGCTGCTGGCCTTCGAGAACCTCGGCCCGCGCGACGCGCTGAAGCGGTCGGTCGAGATCATCCGCGCCCGCTGGGGCGAGGGCGTCGTCGGCTCGGCCGCGATCGGCGTCATCGTCTTCCTCCTCGGCGTCCTGCCGGGGATCGCGATCGTCGTGCTCGGCGTCGCCGTCGGGAACGCGGGCGGGGTCGTGATCGCCGCCGTCGGCGTCGTCGTCATCGTCGTCGCCGCCGTCGTCGGCAACACGCTCGGGCAGGTCTTCCGCGTCGCGCTGTACCGCTTCGCGACCGGCGGCCCGGCCGCCCCGGGCTTCGACCCCGACGACCTCGAGCACGCGTTCCGGCCCAAGAGGCGGCGCGGCGCGACGTCGGCGGCCTGAGCGCGGTCCGGCGCGCGGCGTCCTGCGACACTGTCCGGATGGAGAACGCCATCACGGCGGAGGGCCTGGAGGCGCTGCGCGCCGAGCTCGCCGAGCTCGAGGGCCCGGCCCGCCAGGAGATCGCGCGCCAGATCAAGACCGCCCGCGAGTTCGGCGACCTGAAGGAGAACGCGGAGTACCACGCGGCCAAGGAGGCCCAGGCGCACCTCGAGACGCGCATCCTCAAGCTGCGCGAGCGCATCGCCAAGGCCGAGGTCGTCGAGGCTGCCTCCGGCGACGTCGTCGGCTTCGGCTCGACCGTCGAGGTCGAGGACGAGGAGACCGGGCGGCGCGCCACCTACCGGATCGTGTCGTCCAACGAGGCCGACGCCGGCAAGGGCCTGCTCTCGGCCGAGTCGCCGGTCGCCGCCGCGCTCGGCGGCCGCCGCGCCGGCGAGGTCGCGACCGTGCAGACGCCCCGCGGCGAGCGTCGCCTGCGGCTCGTGGCGGTGTCGTGATGGGCGGCGTCGACGAGCGCGAGCTGCGCGAGCGGCTCACCCCCGAGCAGTACGCGGTCCTGCGCGAGGGCGCGACCGAGCGGCCGTGGAGCGGCGAGTACGTCACCGAGAAGGCCGACGGCACCTACCACTGCGCGGCGTGCGGGGCGACGCTGTTCGACTCCGCGACGAAGTACGACTCGGGGTCCGGCTGGCCGAGCTTCACCGAGCCGGCGGTCGCCGAGGCGGTCGAGCTCGTCGAGGACCGCAGCCACGGGATGATCCGCACCGAGGTCCGCTGCCGCGCCTGCGGCTCGCACCTCGGCCACGTCTTCGACGACGGGCCGCCCGAGCGTGGCGGGATGCGCTACTGCATCAACTCGCTGGCGCTCGACCTGAAGCGGCGGTAGATCGCGGTCGGGCGGGCCGAATCGCCCGCCCGAGCCGCGCCGGTCATCGATCGCCGCTGGAGAGATACGTCCCAGGACCTGAGTGTCTTGCCTGGGCGGCGTGACACTCGCGACCGCCTGGACAGGCCGCCCCGAGGGGCGCGTTGCCACGGCTGGGGCCTCGAAGGACCCCCAGGTCGCGTGGGCGATCGGCCGGACTGGTCAGCCTAGCGATCCCGCGCGGTCCGGGCCGCCCCGTACCATTCGATCAGGGTGACCCGAGCGCCGATCGAATCCTGGCTGATGGACATGGACGGCGTGCTCGTCCACGAGGAGGTCGCGATCCCGGGCGCCCAGGCGTTCATCGCCGCGCTGCGCGAGCGCGGCACGCCGTTCCTCGTCCTCACGAACAACTCGATCTACACGCGCCGCGACCTCGCCGCCCGGCTGCGCGCCAGCGGGCTCGACGTGCCCGAGGAGGCGATCTGGACGTCGGCGCTGGCGACGGCGCGCTTCCTCGACGACCAGCGCCCGGGCGGGACCGCGTACGTGATCGGGGAGGCGGGGCTGACGACCGCCCTGCACGAGGTCGGCTACACGCTCACGGAGCGCGACCCCGACTACGTCGTCCTGGGGGAGACGCGCACGTACAGCTTCGAGCGGATCACCCACGCGATCCGGCTCATCGTCGGCGGGGCCCGCTTCATCGCCACGAACCCCGACCCGACCGGGCCGACGACGGCCGGGCCGGTGCCGGCGACCGGGTCGGTCGCCGCGCTCGTCAGCCGCGCCGCCGGCGTCGAGCCGTACTACGTCGGCAAGCCGAACCCGCTCATGATGCGCTCGGCCCTGAACCGCATCGACGCGCACTCGGAGACGACGGCGATGATCGGCGACCGGATGGACACCGACATCGTCGCCGGGCTCGAGGCGGGGCTCGAGACGATCCTCGTCCTCACCGGCGTGACGACACGGGCGATGGCCGAGCGGTTCCCGTACCGCCCGCTGCGGATCGTGGACTCGATCGCCGACCTCGTGCCGCTCGCCGGCGGGGCGCCCGCGGGCTGACGGCCGCGGCGCGCCCTAGGACTCGCTGGAGGCGGGCACCGGCGCCTCCTCGAGGACGCCGAGCAGCTCGCCGACGCGGCAGACGAGGAGACGCTCCTCGTCGACCTCGACCCAGGTGCCGGCCGAGGCGGGGAAGACGACGTGGTCGCCCGGGCGCACCGGCATCTCGACGCCGGCGTGCTGCCACCAGTCGATGCCCTGGCCGACGGCGAGGACGATCCCGTGCTGCGGCGGCGGCTCGTTCGTGCCCGGCGGCACGAGCAGACCCGAGTGGCGGACCCGGTCGGGCTCGAGCTCCTTGATGACGACGCGATCGAAGAGCGGTCTCAGCTGGTGACGCATGCGCGCGTCACGATAGCTGCCGCGCACCAGGGTCATCGGCGGGCGCGGATGACGATCCGGAAGCGCTGCCCGACGTCGCCGGAGCCCACCTGCGCGTAGGTCGCCGCGAACGTCGTGCGACCCGTTCCGCGGACGCGGATCGTGTAGCGCTGGGTGCCGCCGGAGCCGGCCATGCCGGTCTCCTGCGCGACGTAGCGGTCGCGGGTGACGCGGGCGACGGCGGGCTTCGGAGCGGTCGTGACGCTCCAGCGGTAGCCGGTCGTCTCGTTGGCGTCGAGCGCGATCGTGATGCGGTCGCCCACGTGGGCCCGGACGGTCGAGCCGGAGTCGTCGGCGGTCAGCGCGATGCGGTGGGCGGCCGCCGGGGTGGCCGGCAGCGCGAGCGCCAGCAGCGCGGCGAGCGGGAGCAGAACGCGTCCGTGCATGACCGCCAGCCTACCCGCCGCCCCGAACGGCGCGCGGCAGGCCGACGAGGACGCGGGGCAGGTCGCGGGCCGAGCGGTGCAGCGCCTCGCTCAGCGCCGCGGGGGTGTCCGGCCCGTGGACGCCGGGCCCGTGGCCGACGAGCAGGTGCTCGGGCGCGAACGCGGCCAGCGTCCGCGGCGGGCGCAGCCGCAGGAGCAGGTGGACGCCGACGCGGGCGCCGCCGCCGGTGAACATCGCGCCGGTGCCGACCGCCTCGGGGACGACGAGCGCGCGCCGCTGCGGCCACCAGAGCGCGACCTCGCGCCACCAGCGCCGGCGCAGGAGCGGCACGACGTGGAACGGGCTGTCGGGCACCGCGTCGGGGACGTCGAGCAGCGGGACGCCGAGGCGGGCGGCGACCGCGTCGGCGTCGCGGCCGTGGCGGTCGAGGAGGCGCAGGACGGCGGCGGGCTCCCCGAGCGCCCGCGCGCGCTCGATCGCGTCGCCGTCGTCGACGGGGTCGACGATCCACACGCGCCCGTCGTGGGCGAGCGCGTGGGAGGTGCGCTCCATCGGCTCGTCGATCGTCCAGCTCAGGCCGAACGGCAGCTCGTCGCAGGCGCGGATCGCCACGGCGCACAGGCTGACAGAACCGGGAGCGCGGGGCGAGCGGGCGCGGGCGGGCTCAGGCCGCGGCGCGCAGGCGCGCCTCCTCGCGCTCGCTGTCGTAGCGGGCCAGCTGCGGGAAGGCGACGGCGATGACGGCGACGGCGGCGAGGCAGAGCAGGCCGCCGGAGGCGACGGCCGCGGTGACCGGCAGCAGCGAGCCGGCCAGGCCGGAGCGCAGGTCGCCGAGGCGCGGGCCGCTCGTGACGACGAGCATGAACACCGACGACATCCGCCCGCGCAGGTGCTCGGGCGTGACGACCTGGTTGATGACGCTGCGGCAGACGGCGCTGACGCTGTCGGCGGCGCCGGCGAGCGCGAGCAGCGCGGCCGCCCACCACAGCGACGGCGCGATCCCGACGAGCGCGATCGCCGCGCCCCACACGACGACGCTGACGATCGTGATCCGGCCCAGCCAGCGGGCGCGCTCGAGCCAGCCGGTGGTGACCGCGGCGAGGACCGCGCCGGCCGACACCGACGCGTAGAGGAGGCCGGTCCCGGAGGCGCCGGCGTCGTAGACGGTCAGCGCGAGGACCGGGAACAGCGCGCGCGGCATCGCGAACGTCATCGCGGCGAGGTCGATGACGAACGAGCCCAGGAGCGCCCGGTTGGCGGCGACGAACCGCAGCCCCTCCGCGATCGAGCGGGCGATCGGCGGGTGCTCGGCGTCCGCGTCGGTCGGCGGCAGCGGCCGGATCGGGACGGCGAGGGCGAGCACCAGCGCGAAGGCGACCGCGTCGAGCAGGTAGACGGCCTCGACGCCGGCCAGCGAGATGAGCAGGCCGCCGCCGCCGGGGCCGACGATCGAGGCGAGCTGGGCGACGCTGAAGTTGATCGCCAGCGCCGAGCGCAGGTACGGGCCCGAGAGGGCGGGGACGGCGGCGGCGCGGGTGACGTTGACGACGGCGCCGCTGGCGGCCAGCGCGGCGGCGAGGACGAAGAGCGCGGCGACGTGGGCGGCCCCGAGCGCCGACAGGACGACGAGGAGGACGGCGACGAGCGTGAGGACCGCCTGCGCGGCGAGCATGAGCCGGCGGCGGTCGACGCGGTCGGCCCAGGCGCCGCCCAGGAGCGAGCCGAGCACGTTCGGGACGAGCTCGACGGCACCGATGAGGCCGACGAGCAGCGGCGAGTCGGTCTCGACGTAGACCTGGTAGGGGAGGGCGACGAGCGCGGCCTGGGTGCCGAGCGACGAGCACGCCTGCCCGATCGTGAGCAGCCGCAGGTCGCGCGAGCGGCGGAGCGCGGTGAGGTCGACGGCGATGCGCGCCACCGCGCGAAGTGAAGCAGCCCCTCCGGTCTGGCGGGCGGCGGGCGGGGTAGCCGGGGCGCATGACCCCCGTGACCGAGACCGAGGCGCGCGCGCACCTCGTCACCTACCTGTCCGACGCCCACGCGATCGAGGAGCAGGCGCTCGTGCAGATGCGCCGCGCGCCGCAGATCGCCGGCGAGCCCGGCCTGGCGCGGATCTTCCGCGAGCACGAGGCCGAGACGGCCGAGCACGAGCGCCTGATCCGCGGGCGGCTCGACGCCCACGACGCCGAGCCGTCGACGGTGAAAGAGCTGATCATGAAGGCCGGGGGCGCGGCGTTCGCGCTCTTCGCCCGGGCCAACCCGGACACGCCCGGGAAGCTCGCCGCGCACGCGTACTCCTACGAGCACCTCGAGCTCGCCTCCCACGAGCTGCTGGCCCGGGTCGCCGACCGGGCCGGCGACGCGCAGACCGCCGCGGTCGCCCGCGCGATCGCCGCCCAGGAGCGGGCGATGGGCGAGCGGATCGCCGCCCGCTTCGACGCGGCGGCGATGGCGTCGCTGCGCGACGTCGCGCCCGAGGACGTGCCCGCGCACGTCGTCACCTACCTGCGCGACGCGCACGCGCTCGAGACCCAGGCGATCGCCCTGCTGGAGGGCGGCGAGCGGATCGCCGGCGACGACGCGCTGGCCGCGCTCATGCGCGAGCACCTGGAGGAGACGCGCGGCCACGAGCACCTCGTGCGCGAGCGGCTCGCGGCGCTCGACGCGAAGCCGTCGCGCGTGAAGGACGCCGCGCTCGGCCTCGGCGGCCTGAACTGGGGCGGCTTCTTCGCCGGGCACCCGGACACGCCGGGCAAGCTCGCCGCGTTCGCCTACGCGTTCGAGCACCTCGAGATCGCCGGCTACGAGCTGCTGGCGCGCGTGGCCCGGATCGGCGCCGACGGCGCCACGGCCGAGACGGCCGAGCGGATCCTCGCCGACGAGCGCCGCGCGGCGCGGCGCGTCGAGGCGCTGTTCGACCACGCCGCCGAGGCGGCGCTCGCGGCCCGGCGCTGACCGCCGTTGTCGGATCGCGGTCGCTCTGCGGCGTGAATCCGACAACGGTCCGGCGGCGTCGCGGCGCGACGGTTGCGCTGACAACGAATCGCGCTAGAATCTCAGTCCAGCTAACTGAGATTTCGAGAGCGAGACCTAGCAGATGAACTCACAGAACCCGAACGTGTGCGAGCTGTGCGGGGAGCGCCCCGGCGCGGTTCGCGTCATGTTCTCCAACGGCCTGGTCCGCCGCAGCGCGGTGCTGTGCGAGGCGTGCGCGCAGCAGGCGCTGGGCCAGGGCCCGATGCCGCCCGTCGGCGTCGGCCCGCAGGGCGGCCGGCCGGGGGAGCCCGGCGAGGGCGGCTCCGGCTCGTCCCCGCTGGCCGAGTACGGCCGCGACCTGACCGAGGACGCGCGCGCGGGCCGGATCGACCCGGTCATCGGGCGCGACGACGAGATCGCGCAGACGGTCGAGATCCTCGCCCGGCGGCGCAAGAACAACGCCGTGCTCATCGGCGAGGCCGGCGTCGGCAAGACCGCGATCGCCGAGGGGCTGGCCCGCCGCATCGCCGAGGGCGACGTGCCCGAGGCGCTGGCCGACACGCGCGTCGTCGCGCTCGACCTGGCCGGCATGGTCGCCGGCACCCAGTACCGCGGCCAGTTCGAGCAGCGGCTGAAGGACGTCCTGGCCGAGGCCGCCGCCTCGGAGGGCAGGGTCATCCTGTTCGTCGACGAGCTGCACACCGTCCTGGGCGCCGGCAACGCCGAGGGCGCCATGGACGCGGCGAACATCCTCAAGCCGATGCTGGCCCGCGGCGAGCTGCGGATGATCGGCGCGACGACGCTGGCCGAGTACCGCAGGATCGAGCGCGACTCCGCGCTGGCGCGGCGCTTCTCCGCCGTCATGGTCGAGGAGCCGAGCGTCGAGGAGACCGTCGAGATCCTGCGCGGCCTGCGCGACGTCTACGCCTTCCACCACGACGTCGACATCGCCGACGAGGCGCTCGAGGCCGCCGCGCGGCTGTCGGACCGCTACATCAGCGAGCACCACCTGCCCGACAAGGCGATCGACCTGATCGACCAGGCCGCGGCGAAGCTGCGCCTGACCGGCGGCGAGGACCCCGAGGTCGCGCGCCTGCGCGGCGAGCTGGAGCGGCTGGAGGCCGACAAGCGCGCCGCGATCGACGCCGAGGCCTACGAGGACGCCGCGCGCCTCAAGCAGGAGGTCGAGCGCGTCCGCGGACAGCTGGAGGCCATGGGCGCGGACGCGTCCGCGTCGGAGCGCAGGCTCGTCGTCGGCGAGCGCGAGATCGCCGCGGTCATCGCCGCCCGGACGGGCATCCCCGTCGGCGAGCTCGTCGAGGGCGAGACCGAGCGCCTGGCCCACCTGGAGGAGGACCTGCACGCGCGGGTCATCGGCCAGGACGAGGCGGTCGAGGCCGTCGCCGACACGATCCGCCGCGCCCGGGTCGGGCTGGCCGAGGGCGACCGCCCGGTCGGAACGTTCCTGTTCCTGGGCCCGACCGGCGTCGGCAAGACCGAGCTCGTCAAGGCGCTGGCCGAGCGGCTGTTCTCGACCGAGAAGGCGCTCGTGCGCATCGACATGTCCGAGTACCGCGAGCCGCACACGGTCGCGCGGCTGATCGGCTCGCCGCCCGGATACGTCGGCTACGGCGAGGGCGGCCAGCTGACCGAGCCCGTCCGCCGGCGCCCGTACAGCGTGGTGCTGCTCGACGAGATCGAGAAGGCGCACCCGGACGTCTGGAACGTCCTGCTGCAGCTCATGGACGACGGCCGGCTGACCGACGGCGAGGGCCGCACGGTCGACTTCACGAACACGATCGTCGTCATGACCTCGAACCTCGGCGCCGGCGCGGCCAAGCGCGGGGTCGGCTTCACCGCCGCCGCGGGCGAGCCCGACACCGAGCGGATGCTCGCCGCCGCCAAGCAGGCGTTCCTGCCCGAGTTCCTCAACCGGATCGACGAGATCGTCACGTTCCGGCCGCTGGACGAGGCGCAGGTCGAGCGGATCACCGCCCAGATCGTCGAGCGCGTCGCCCGGCGCCTGCGCGAGGAGCGCGGCATCGAGCTGGCCGTCGACGAGGGCCTGATCGCGCGCCTGGCCCGCGAGGGCTTCGACGCCGAGTACGGCGCCCGGCCGCTGCAGCGCCACGTGCGCCGCACGCTGGAGAAGGAGCTGACCCGGGCGATCATCGACGGCCGCCTGCCCGACGGGGCGAAGGTCCGCGCCGCCGAGGGGCCGGACGGGACGATCGCGCTCGTCGTCGCCGAGCGGCCGCAGCTCGCGCTCGCGGCCTAGGCCGCCGGACCGTGTGGCACGTGGCATCGGACCGGTCGATGTCATGTGCCACACGGGTCAGAATGCGTCGTCCGATGGCGAGCACCCTCGACCGCGACACCGAGCTGCTGGAGTCGCTCCTCGGCGACGTCCTCGAGGAGCAGGAGGGCCGCGCCTTCCGCGACCGCGTCTTCTGGCTGCGCGACACCGCCGCCCGGCTGCGCGACGGCGACGCGGCCGCCGGCGGGCAGATCGCCGCGTTCATCGACCGCCTGCCCGCCGCCGCGCTCGAGCCGTACGTCCGCGCCTGCTCGACGATGCTCCAGCTCGCGAACATCGCCGAGGAGCTCGAGCGCCTGCGCCGCCGCCGCGCCTACGACTCGCACACGAGCGTGCCCCAGCGCGAGTCGCTCGCGGCCGCCGCGGCCGAGCTGTCGCGCCACCCGCGCGCCGACGTCGAGGCGGCGCTCGCGCAGCTCGACGTGCGCCTCGTCATGACCGCGCACCCGACCGAGGCGACCCGCCGGTCGGTCTTCAACCACCAGCAGGAGGTCTGGCGGGCGATGGAGCGCCTCAACGACCCCCGGATCGGGCGCAGCCGCCGCGCGCTGATCGAGGACCGCCTGCGCGAGGTGCTCACGCTCTGGTGGCAGACCGACGCGGTCCGGCGCGTGCGCCCGCTCGTCGAGGACGAGGTCCGCCGGACGCTGTTCGTGTTCGAGTCGATCCTGTTCGACGCCGTCCCGGAGATCGAGCACAAGCTGGCCCGCACGTTCGACGCGGCGTGGCCGCCGCCGCAGCCGACCGTCCGCTTCGGGTCCTGGGCCGGCGGCGACATGGACGGCAACCCCGAGGTGACGCCCGAGGCCGTGCGCCGCACGCTGGAGATGCACCGGGCGACCGCGGTCGAGCTGCTGCGCCGCCGCGTCGAGCGGCTCGCCGAGCGCTTCTCGCAGGCCGGCGACCGCGTCTTCGTCACCCCGCAGCTGGAGGCGGCGCTCGACCGCTACGGCGCCGCGATGCCCGACGTCGCCGCCCGGCGCCCGAACGAGCACGAGCCGCTGCGGCGGATGCTGTCGTTCGTGGCCGAGCGCCTCGACGCGACCCGCCGCGGGCGCCCGCACGGGTACGCCGACCCGGCCGAGCTGGAGGCCGACCTCGAGCTCATCCGTGCCTCGACCTCGTCGCAGCGGGTCGCCGACGGGCGGATCGCCCGGCTGCTGTCCCAGGTGCGGACGTTCGGGTTCCACCTCGCCGCGCTCGACGTGCGCCTGAACGCCGGCGACCTGCGCGCGGCGGCCGCCGCGCTCGTCCCCGAGCTCGACGACGCCCCCGGCGAGGCGGCCCGCCTGCGGCTGCTCGGCGCGGCGATCGCCGACCCGGACGGCCCGCCGCCCCCGGAGGTGTTCGGCGTCATCGCGACCGGCATCCGCGACGTCGGGCCGCGGGCGCTCGGCGCGCTCGTCATCTCGATGGTCCAGGCCCCGTCCGACGTCCTCTGCGCGCTGCTCCTCCTGCGCCGCGCCGGCGTCGGGGTGGGGGAGCTGCCGACGCTGCCGATCGTCCCGCTGTTCGAGACCGTCCCCGACCTCGAGGCGGCCGAGGCGACGATGGACGCGCTCTACGCCGACCCCGCCTACGCCGAGCAGCTCGCCGCCCTCGGCGGCGCCCAGGAGATCATGCTCGGCTACTCGGACTCGGCCAAGGACGGCGGGTTCGTCGCCAGCCAGTGGGAGCTGTTCCGCGCCCAGGAGCGGCTCATCGCCGCCGCCGACGCCCGCGGGGTCGCGCTGCGCTTCTTCCACGGCCGCGGCGGCTCGACCTCGCGCGGCGGCGCCCCCGCGCACCGGGCGATCCTGGCCCAGCCGCCGGGCTCGATCCGCGGGCGCATCCGCATCACCGAGCAGGGCGAGATCGTCTCGCAGCGCTACTCCCACCCGGAGCTGGCGATCCGGTCGCTGGAGCAGACGCTGTCGGGGGTCCTGCTCGCCACGCTGTCGCGCGACCGCGAGGCGCCGGCGCGCTGGCGCGAGGAGGCGCAGCGGCTGGCCGACCGCTCCCGCGAGGTCTACCGGGCGCTCATCCACGAGGACGACCGCTTCGAGACGCTGCTGAACCGGGCGTCGCCGCTGGACGCGCTCACGCGGCTGAACATCGGCTCGCGCCCGTCGTCGCGGGCGCCGTCGCTGTCGCTGGCGCAGCTGCGCGCGATCCCGTGGGTGTTCGCGTGGATGCAGAACCGGCTCCTGCTGCCCGCCTGGTACGGGGCCGGGACCGCGCTGGCCGAGGGCGACCGGGCGCTCCAGCGCGAGATGGCCCGCGAGTGGCCGTTCTTCCGGATGCTCTGCCAGACGCTGGAGATGGCGCTCTACAAGAGCGACCTCGGCGTCGCCCGCCGCTACCTGTCGCTGCTCGGCGAGGACGACCCGGCCCGCGAGCTGTGGGCGCCGATCGAGGCCGAGCACGAGCGGGTCGTCGCCGCCGTCCTCGACATCTGGCAGACCGAGACGCTGCTGGCGAACGCGCCCCGGCTGCTCGAGCGGCTCGCGCACCGCAACCCGTGGATCGACCCGCTCTCCCACATCCAGGTCGATCTCCTGCGCCGCCACCGGGCCGGGGACCCGTCGGCCGAGGGGCCGCTGCTGCAGACGATCAGCGGGATCGCGGCCGGGATGCGCAACACGGGCTGAGCGCCCGCGCCTGCGATCATCCGCGGCCGTGACGCTGCTCAGCGAGATCGCCGGGCGCTCCCTGCGGCTCCCCGCGCCGCGCACCCGCGACGTCGTCGTCGAGCACGGCCTGCGCGCGACGATGGACGACGGCGTCGTGCTGCTCGCCGACCGCTACGTCGCCCGCGGCGGCGAGCGCGACCCGGTCGTGCTCGTCCGCAGCCCGTACGGGCGCAGCCGCTCCTGGGTCGGGCTGTTCTACGGGCGCCTGCTCGCCGAGCGCGGCTTCCAGGTCGTCGTCCAGTCGGTGCGCGGCACGTTCGGCTCCGGCGGCGCGTTCGCCCCGTTCGACGAGCGCGCCGACGGGCTGGCGACGCTGCGCTGGCTGCGCGAGCAGCCGTGGTGCGGGGAGCGGATCGGGATGATCGGCTCCAGCTACATGGGGCTGGTCCAGTGGGCGGTCGCCGCCGAAAGCGGGGACGCCCTCGGGGCGCTGGCCCCGTCGATCACCGCCTCGCAGTTCCACTCGCAGGCCTACGGCGGCGGCTCGATCTCGCTGGAGACGGCGCTGTCGTGGACGATGATCATCGCCGCGCAGGAGCGGCGACTCGGCTCGCTGCGGCTCCTGTTCGGGCTGCGCCGGCGGCTGCCGCGCACGCTCGACGAGCTGCCGCTCGGCACGCTCGACCACGCGATCGCCGGCCGCGAGCTGCCGTGGTTCCGCGAGTGGTTCGAGCAGACCGCGCCCGACGAGCCGTACTGGTCGGCGCGCGACTACTCGGCCGACGTCGCCCGCGTCCGGGCGCCGGTCCACCTCGTCGGCGGCTGGCACGACATCTTCCTGCCGTGGCTGCTGGCCGACCACGCCGCGCTCGTGGCGGCCGGGGTCGAGACGCAGCTCGTCGTCGGCCCGTGGGCGCACACCTCGACCGGGATGCTGGCGACGAGCCTGCGCGAGGGGCTCGGCTGGCTGCGCGCGCACCTGCTCGGCGACCGGCGGATGCTCAGCGGCGTGCCGGTCCGCGTTTGGGTCAGCGGGGAGGAGGGGTGGCGCGACCTCGACCGCTGGCCGCCGGCCGGCACCCGGCCGTGGACGCTGCACCTGCACCCGGGCGGGCGGCTGGCCGAGGCGCCGCCGCCGGCCGGGGCCGCGCCGGACCGCTACCGCTACGACCCGGCGCAGCCGACCCCGGCGCTCGGCGGCCCCGTCCTGCTCGCCCGCCAGCCGGTGGTCGACAACCGCCCGCTCGAGGCCCGCGACGACGTCCTCGTCTACACGAGCGACCCGCTCGAGCGCGACGTCGTCGCGATGGGGCCGGTCGGGGCGACGATCCACCTGCGCTCCACGCGCGAGCACACCGACGCGTTCGTCCGCGTCTGCGACGTGCTCCCGTCCGGCCCGTCGCTGAACGTCTGCGACGCGCTCGTGCGCCTGCAGCCGGGCGCGCCGGCCCCGGACGCCGACGGGGTCCGCCGCGTCGAGCTGGCGCTGTGGCCGACCGCGCACCGCTTCCGCCGCGGCCACCGCATCCGCGTCCAGGTCTCCAGCGGCGCGCACCCGCGCTACGCGCGCAACCCCGGCACCGGCGAGCCGCCGGCGACCGCGCGGACGCTCGTCGCCGCCGACCAGGAGGTGTTCCACGACGCCGACCGGCCGTCGGCGGTCACGCTCACGCTGGCGCCACGATGAGCCGCTCGAGCGCGGCGCGCACCCCGGGCGGGATCTCGACCGGGCGCCGCGTGTCGCGGTCGACGAACACGTGGACGAACCAGCCGGTCGCCGCCGGCTCGCCCTCCGACCGCTCGCCGTAGAGGCCGATCTCGTAGCGGACCGAGCGGGTGCGCAGCTCGGCCACGCGCAGCCCGGCGCGGACCGTCTCCGGGAAGGCCAGCGCCGCCCTGAACGTGCAGTGCGACTCCGCGCAGACGCCGATCGCGGCGCCCTGCAGGATGTCGAGGCCGCCCGCCCGGATCAGGTACGTGTTGATGACGGTGTCGAAGAACGCGTAGTAGTCGACGTTGTTGACGTGTCCGTAGACGTCGTTGTCGTGCCAGCGGGTCGGGATCTCCTGCACGTACGGGTAGGGGAGCGCCACGCCGCGTGTTCTAGTCGATCGGGCTCCGTCGGGCCGCGCCCGTACCATCGCCCGCCGATGCCCGCACCCACGAAGTTCCGCCGCCGTCGCCGTCCCGCCCCCAAGGAGGAGCCGTTCGAGGCCCGGCCCGGCGAGGCGGTCGTGTGGACCGACGGCGCCTGCCGGGGCAACCCCGGCCCGGGCGGCTGGGCGGCGATCGTCGTCCCCGCCGACGGCGGCGAGGACATCGAGCTGTCGGGCGGCGACCCGCAGACGACGAACAACCGCATGGAGTACACGGCGGCGATCGAGGGGCTGCGCGCGCTCCCGGCCGGCAGCCGCGTCTGCATCGTCACCGACTCGCGGCTCATGCTCGACTCGATGACGAAGTGGCTGCCGGGCTGGAAGCGCAAGGGCTGGAGGACCGCCTCCGGCGAGCCGGTGAAGAACCAGGACCTCGTCCGCGCCCTCGAGGCCGAGATCGAGCGTCACGCCGAGGTCCGCTGGCACTGGGTGCGCGGGCACGAGGTCGGCGCCGAGCACGCCCACAAGGCCCGCAACGACCGCGCCGACCGGCTCGCGGTCGCCGCCGCCGCGGCGGCCGCCTGATCAGGCCGCGGACGCCTCGCCGCGCGGGCGCGTCGCCGCCAGGCCCGCGGCCCGCGCCCGGTCGAGGAACGGCAGCAGCGCCTCGAAGCGCATCGGGCGGGCGATCCCGTGGCCCTGGGCGAGGTCGCAGCCGATCGCGGCCAGCGCGTCCCAGGCGGCGCGGTCCTGACGCCCTCGGCGACGAGGCGCATCCCGAGGCGGCGGGCGAGGCCGGCGACCGCGGCGACGACCTCGCGGTCGAACGGGTCCGCCCGCATCCCCATGACGAAGCTGCGGTCGATCTTCAGCTCGTCGGCGCCGATGCGGCGCAGCTGCGCCAGCGACGACTGGCCGGTGCCGAAGTCGTCGACCGACACCCCGACGCCGGCGCCGGCGATCGCGGCGAGGACGTCGCAGCAGCGCTCCGGGTCGGCCATGACCGCGTTCTCGGTCACCTCGACGACGAGCCGCTCGCCGCGCAGGCCGTGGCGCGCGAGCGCGGCGGCGATCCGCCGCGGCAGGCCGGTGCGGCGAGCGCGACGCGGGCGCGGCTGAACCCGTCGCGCTCGGCCGTGTAGGCGGCGACCCCGACCCGGCGGCGCTTCGCGTCGTACATGGCGACGTCGGCGCGGCGGACGAGCTCGCCGGAGGTCGTGGCGTCGTCCGGGTAGCGGGCGATCCCGATGCTCGCGCCGACGCCGACGGTGATGTCGTCGAGCGTGAACGGCTCCGACAGCGCCGCGAGCATCCGGCGGGCCACCGCCTGCGGGTCGAGCGGCGCCTCGACGACCGCGGCGAACTCGTCGCCGCCGAGGCGGACCGTGTACGCGCCGCCGACCGCGGCCAGGCGCTCGCCGACCCGGGCCAGGAGCGCGTCGCCGGCGGCGTGGCCGAGCGCGTCGTTGAGCTCCTTGAACCCGTCGAGGTCGGCGAGCAGGAGCGCGGCCCGGCGCCGGCCGCGGCCGCGGTCGCGGGTCAGCAGCTCCAGGCGCCGCAGCAGCGCCCGGCGGTTCGGCAGGCCGGTGAGGTCGTCGGTGAGCGCCTCGCGCCGGTGGAGGACGAGCTGGCGCACGTCGCGGGTGACGATGACGGTCCGCAGCGCGGCGAGCGCGAGCGCGGCCGCCGCCAGCCCGACCGACACCGCGGGCAGCGAGACGAGCTGCGCGGCGAGCAGGACGCCGCCGCCGGCGACGAGCCACGAGACCGTCGGCGCGGCCTCCCACCACCCGCCGATGCGCAGATCGCCGGCGGCCGACGGCTGCGCCCACGCGGCGGCGACGACGAGCCCGGTGCCGAGCTCGGCGCCGATCGCCAGCACCGCGCCCTGCTCGGGCACGAGCTCGGCCAGCGCGAGCACGTAGAGCGAGTCGGTCGCGCAGAGGACGACGAACGCCGCGCCGAGCAGGGCGTCCTGGCGCGCTGGAGGCGCCGCCCGGTCATCGAGCCGGCGGCGAGGACGACCGACCACATCGCCCCGCTCGCGCACGCGTAGAGGACGTTCAGGGTGGCGCCGCCGGTCGACAGGCCGGCGGCGCGCATCCGGCCGACGAGCAGCGCCGTGCAGATCGCGGCGACGTAGACGGTGATCCCGACCGCGTCCAGCCACAGGAAGCGGTGGGCGTCGCCGACCCGGTGGCGCAGGTAGAGCGCGATCCCGGCGAAGCCGGCGAGGACGCCGGCCGCCCAGAGCAGGTCGGCGGGCGACACGGCCCGCCAGTGGAACCCGGCGGCCCAGACGACGCTCGCGACGATGTTCAGGAGCGTCATCGCCGAGAACGCCAGCCACGTGGCGCGCTCCTCGGCGACGACGGCGGCCCGCAGGACGAGGAGGGCGGTCGCGGCCAGGCCGATCGCCCCGTAGAGGACGCCGCCGGCGGTCGTGGGCTCGGCGATGCCGCCGAGGGGCAGCACGACGAGCGACGCGGCGAGCGCCGCGACCAGCATCGCCGCCAGGACGGTGACGACCCGGCGGGCCCGGTCGCCGATCGACAGCCCCATGGTGGGACTCTCATCGCCCAGCGGGGACCCGGGCTTGACCCCCGCTGGACGACGGTTCACCGCTCAGGCCGGCTCAGCGGCGGCGCGGCAGCTTCTGCGCGATGAGGTCGGCGATGAGGCCGTAGCCCGGCGTGCGCGCGTGGATGTCCTGGAACTCGCAGTAGTACGTGAGCTCGCAGACGCGCGCGACCGGGACCGGGATGGTCCCGTACGGCTCGAGGTTCGTCGTCTCGTCGAGCGAGCCGTAGGCGCCGGTCGCCGCGGTGACGTCGACGAACGCGCCCTTGCCGGCCGCGTAGGCCTTCTCGAGCGTCGGGTTGATGAACTGCTGGAAGGCGACGACCGACAGGCGGGCCAGGGAGTCGTTGCCGGTGACCCACTCGCCGAGGATGACGTCCGGATAGGTGATGCCGACGATCGGCACCTTCGGCCCGGCCGCGCGGCGCAGCCGGCGGGCCAGCTCGGCGACCCGGGTCTCGATCCCCTGGACGGCGCCGGCGACGCACGGCACCGGGTCCGCGGCGCGGGCGCACGCGGTCACGTCGTTGCCGCCGATCGAGACGGTGATGAGGCCGACGCGCTTGCGGTGGCGGCGGATGAAGTCGATCGCGGCCTCGGCCTGCGGCCTGCGGTAGGCCGGGCCGCCGACGGCGCGGGCCCCGGACGCGCAGCCCGGCGTCTGGAGGATCGAGGTCGTGGTCGCCCCGGCGCAGCCGAAGTTCACGAGCTTGAGCCGGTGGCCGCGGCTGCGGGCGATCGGCACGAGCTGGTTGGCGAAGCCCTGGTCGGTGTTGCTGCCCTGGCGCACGCCGGTGGCCTGGTAGCCGGTCGCGTACGAGTCGCCCAGCGACACGTAGTACTGCGTCTTGGCCGGCTTGCCCTTGGCCGCGTCGGCGGCCGCCGGTGCGGTGAGGGCGAGGGTGGAGGCCAGCGCGACGAGCGCCGGCACGCGGAGTCGGGACATGGGGCGGACGTTAACGTTCCGTCAACGGGCCGCGGCCCGGTGGGCGCGGGCCTGCCGCGCGACGAGCCGGGTGAGGTTCCCGAGCGCGATGTTCACGTCGGCCAGGTGCAGGCCCCAGGAGGCGTCGGGGACAGCGGTCAGCGCGGGCGCCCCGTCGCGCGGGGTGACGATGAGCGCCCGGCCGCCGCCCGGGGTGTCGGCGCAGCGGGCGTCGTAGGCGCCGGGGGAGGCGACCCACGGGGTCGGGAACGCGGGCGTCGGGCCCTGCATGGCGACGATCGAGATCCCGATCACGCCGCCGAACGGGGCGGTCGGCAGGACGCCGTCGAGCCGGCCCGTCCCGCCGCCGAGGGCGGCCGGGTTCGTGCACAGGACCTCGAGCCGGCCGGCCGGGAGTGGCAGCGGCGTGAACGCCGGCGTCGGGCGGGTGAAGACCGCGTTCTCGGGCACCGGCTCGGCGTACGTCGAGTAGGCGACGACGCAGCCGGTCTGGGTCGCGCGCCGGCAGGCGGGGACGTGGCGGAAGTCGCCGCCGCGGTCGCGGCCGCGGGCGACGACGACGTTGCCGCCGAGCAGGAGCGCCGACACGAGCCGGCGGCGGGCCGCGGGGCGGGGGTCGATCTCCTCGCGGATGAGGCGGCGCAGCATGAACGTCCCCTGCGAGTGGCCGATGAGCACGACGCCGCGGCCGCGGTTGTGGCGGCGCAGGTACGTGCGCCAGGCGGCGCGCACGTCGCGGTAGCCCAGCTCGCGGTCGGCGGCGGTGACCGTCGCGGTGCCGGCGAGCGCGGCGAGCGTCGCCTGGCGGTAGACGGGCGCCCACACGCGGCAGACGGTCGAGAAGCGCGCCGCCTGGTAGCGGGCGATCGAGCGCAGCTCGGGGTCGATCGCGCGGTCGGCGATCGCGCCCGGCTGCTGGCTGACCGTCGGGTAGACGTAGAAGCAGTCGACGGTCCGGCGGCGCGCCGGCGTGCGCACGACGCCGGTCGGCCGCCGGTCGGGGGTGACGACCGTCGTCTCGAGGCTCGTCTCGCACGGGCTCGCGTGGCCCGGGCGGCAGAGCCAGACGGTGTCGGCCGCAGCCGGCGCGGCGGCGGCGCCGGCCGCGACGGCGGCGAGCGCGGCGGCGAGGACGAGGCGCGGTCGGCCCATGCGCGGACCCTCCCACACGCGCGGGCCCGCGGCCAACCCGCAGACCGCGGGCGCGGTCAGGCGACGAGGTGGAACATCGCCGCGTCGTCCTGGAGCGCGGCGCGGAGCTTGCGCTTCGTGCGGCCGTGGATCTGGCACACCCGGCTCTCGGACACCCCGAGCACGTCGCCGATCTCGGCCATCGTCAGGTGCTTGACGTAGAGGAGGACCGCGATCTCGCGCTCGCGCTGGGGCAGCGCGGCGAACGCCTCGCGGAAGCGGTCCTTGGCCACGGACCGCAGCGCCGCCGCCTCCGGGTCGGCGCGGTCGTCGCCGGAGGCGAGCGTGTCCATCCGCTCGACCTCGGTCTCGTCCT
This sequence comes from Solirubrobacteraceae bacterium, assembly GCA_019683665.1. Classification (GTDB taxonomy): domain Bacteria; phylum Actinomycetota; class Thermoleophilia; order Solirubrobacterales; family Solirubrobacteraceae; genus Capillimicrobium. Next base: position 8,342 of record JADGIB010000004.1, on the reverse strand, counting down.
CGGACATGACGACCGCGTTGAGCGAGGTGACGTCGGAGCGGGCGATGTCGTCGCGGTGGGCGCGGAGCTCGTCGAGCGTGCAGCCGAGCATGTCGGCCAGCTCCTCCTGCGTCGGCCGCCGCCCGTGGACGCCGGTGAAGTCCTGGACGGCCTTCTCGATGTCGCGCTCCCAGCGGCGCACCGAGCGCGGCGCCCAGTCCTGGCGGCGCAGCTCGTCGAGGACGGAGCCGTGGACGCGGGTCCACGCGTACTGCTCGAGCGTCGCGCCCTTGTCGGGGTCGTAGCGGTCGAGCGAGGCGATCAGCGCCTCCAGGCCGACCGACAGGTAGTCCTCGATCTCGACGTGCGAGGGCACGTTGCGGACCTTGCGGTAGACGATGAACTTCACCATCGGTGCCAGCGACAGGATCAGCCGGTCGCGCAGCGCGCGGTCCTCCGGGTGGCGCCGGTAGCGCAGCCACAGGCGCTGGACCTCCTCGGTCCGGGCACGGCTGGTCGGGGCGATCGCGCCTTCCACGTCTCCCTCCCGTACCCGCAGAGGGCGCGCCGATCACGTCAGGGGAGCCCGAAGCCGTGCGCGCGCAGGACCGCCCGGCCCTCGGGCGAGCGGACGGCGTCGACGAACGCGCGGGCGGCCGGGCCGTCGCGGACGACGCAGAGGGCGTAGCGGGCGGGCTGCTCGCGCGGCAGCGGCACGGTCCGGACGCGGTCGCCGGCGGCGCGGGCGTCGGTCGCGTAGGCGAAGCCGGCGTCGGCCGACCCGTAGGCGACCTTCGCCGCCACCCCGGCGACGTCGCGCTCGCGGCTGACGCGGTTGGCGGCGAGCACGTCCTCGGCCCCGATCTGCCGCAGGAGCGCGCGGGCGTAGTCGCCGGCGGGGACGCCCGGGCCGCCGATCGCGACGCGCAGGCCGCCGGCGCGGAGGTCGTCGAGGCCGCGGACGCGCCCGTCGCGGGGGACGACGAGGACGAGGCGGTTCGTCGCGAACGCGACCGGCGCCGAGCAGCGGCCCTCGGCGTGCAGCGCGGCGGGCGGGTCGGGCGAGGCCGACAGGAAGACGTCGGCGGGGGCGCCGCGGCGGATCTGGGTCGCCAGCGTGCCCGACGAGCCGAACCCGTAGCGCGGCGCCGGGTCGATCGCCGGGAGCGCCTCGCGCAGGGAGGCGGCGGCGAGGACGGTCAGCGGCGCGCCGGCGCCGGACGCGTCCCCGCGGGCCGGGTCCTCGCCGCCGCAGCCGGGCGCGGCGGCGGCCAGGACGGCCGCGGCGGCCAGGGCGAGCGGGCGGAGCGAACGCATGGGCTGCGCCGCATCCTAGCTCGCTGCCTAGGCATTGCCTAGGTATCGGGAGGCGGGCTGCGGGTCGCGGCGCCGCGCGCCGCCGCCGTCGAGCCACCAGGCGGCCAGCACTCCGCCGAGCGCGCCGAACAGGTGGCCCTGCCAGGAGATCCCGTCCTCGGGCACGACCCCGATCAGGAGCGTCGTCCCGTACAGGAGCGCGACGAGGACGCCGACGGCCAGCTGGCCGGCGCGGCGGCTGAACAGGCCGCGGGCGATGAGGTACGTCGCGTAGCCGAAGACGATCCCGCTCGCGCCGATGTGGATCGTCCCGGCCGGGGCGACGAGCCACGTGCCCAGCCCGCCGGCGACGAGGACGATCGCGGTCACGCCGAGGAGCCGGCGCAGCCCGCTGAGCGCGATGACGGCGCCGAGCACGAGGAACGGGACCGTGTTGTTGACGAGGTGCCCGAAGCCGTCGTGGAGGAACGGGGCGGCGGCGATGCCGGGCAGCCCGTCCGGGTCCTGGGGCGCGATCCCGTGGCGGTCGAGCTCGCCGCCGAGCGCCGCGTCGACGATCTCGACCGCCCACATCGCGGCCGCGAGCGCGGCGACGACGAGCAGCGCGGCGAGGCGGTCGTCGCCGGAGCGTCGGCGTGGCGGCGATCCCTGGGTCGCCATCGGACCGCCCACGGTAGTCGCCGGACGCGGGTCACACTCAAGCTCCGGGCCGTCGCGGCCGACGAAACAGGGAGATGAGCTCGTCAACCTGGGAGCTTCCCGGCCGGCGCGGTGTGGCGATCGCCTGCGTCGGCGCAGAAGACCACGTCGACGCCCTCCTCCGCGCCGCCCTCGCCACTCGCCACTCGATCCCGCCGATCGAGGAGCAGGCCCGTGTGCGGCTCGTCCCCGAGCCGGACGCGATCCGCGTCTACTCCGAGCAGGGCGACCCGCTCGCCCAGCTGCCCCGCGACGACGAGATCGAGCAGCGTCCCGCGCTCGAGCGCGCCGTCGCCGAGCGCGGCGAGTTCTGGTGCGACGCCCGCATCACCGGCCGCGAGGGCCTGGGCGGGACGTGGCGGATGCAGATCTGGGTCTACCCGGATCTCTGACGGCGGCTCACAGGCCCGCCGGATGGCGGACCGCGAAGCCCTTCGTCGACCGGTCCATGGGCTGCCAGCGCGTCCCCGCGGCGCGCTGGCCGCTCGTGTCGAAGCGCAGGCCGGCGACGACCATGAAGACGTGGCTGCGGTGGGCGTAGACCGTGACCCAGCGCCCGCGGCCCGGCCGGCCCCACGCCATGAGGTCGCCCGACGCGAGCGGCCGGTCGAGCAGGCCCGCGCCGCGGAGGGCGAACGAGACCGAGCCGGAGCAGTCGTAGCCGCGGTCGCGCCAGCGCGCGTGCCCGCCGCCCCAGCGGTAGGGGAGCGTGGCGATCTCGTTGCCGGCGGCGATGATCGCCGCGACCTCCGGCGGGGCGCCCGCGGGGGCCACGGCGGTCCCGTCGGGCAGGATCGTGGCGACGGCGCTCGCCGGGTCGGCCGCGGGCACCGGGGCCGACGGGTCGGCGCCGCCGGTCGCGGCCGGGACCGGGTCCTCGGCGGCGAAGCTCGCGCCGCCGGTCGGCGCCGCCTGGGCGGCGGACGGGAGGGCGAGGGCGGCGGCCGCCAGCGCGGCCACGGAGCAGGTGCGCACGTCCATCTCGGCCCGAGCCTCGGCGCCGGCGCCCGCACGCGGGGAGGCGATGGAGGTTCTGCACAGGTTCGGGCAGGTTCGCGCAGCGTTGCGCGCCCGAACCTCCATCGGTGCACGCCGCCGCCCGGGCGCCGGTAGAACTCCGCCCGTGATCTTCTACGAGCCGGGGCGCCGCCCTGACCTGCTGCCCCACGACCCGTTCAAGGCGCTCGTCGCCCCGCGCCCGATCGGCTGGATCTCGACGGTCGGGCCCGACGGCGAGCCGAACCTCGCGCCCTACAGCTACTTCAACGCCGTCTGCGACCGCCCGCCGCTGCTGGCCTTCTCCAGCAGCGTCCTGGCCGGCGGCGAGCCGAAGCACTCGGCCGCGTTCGCGGCGGCGACGCGCGAGTTCGTCTGGAACCTCGCCACCTACCACCTGCGCGAGGCGATGAACGCGACCTCGGCCCACCTGCCCGCCGGGGTGAGCGAGTTCGCCCACGCCGGGCTGGAGCCGGCGCCGTCGCGGCTCGTCGCCCCGCCGCGGGTCGCCGCCAGCCCGTGCGCGATGGAGTGCCGGGTCGTCGAGCACCTGCGGCTGCGCGACGTCGAGGGCCGCGAGCTGGACCGCCACCTCGTCATCGGCCAGGTCGTCGGCGTCCACCTCGACGAGCGCTACGTCGTCGACGGGACGGTCGACACGGCCGCGCTGCGGCCGATCGCCCGCTGCGGCAACCTCGGCGACTACGTCGTCGTCGACCGGCTGTTCGACATGCCGCGGCCCGACTGACCGGTCGCGCGGGCGGCGCGGTCCCGCCGCGCCGGGCGCGACAATGCCGGCGTGAAGGTCATCGTGATCGGCAGCGGGGACGTCGGCCAGCACATCGCGCGGACGCTCAGCGCCGAGCGCCACGACGTCACCGTCGTCGACCTCGACCCGGCGCGCGTCGAGTCGCTGCAGGCCGACCTCGACGCCCTCGTCGTGGCCGGCAACGGCGCGTCGCCGCGGGTGCTGCGCGAGCTCGGCGTCGACGAGACCGACCTCGTCTGCGCGGTCACCGACAACGACGAGGCGAACGTCATCGCGGCGATGGCCGCCCATCAGCTCGGCGCGGGCAGGACCGTCGCGCGCGTCCGCGACGACGACTTCTTCGAGGGCGACGCCTCCTCGGGCCGCGACGTCCTCGGCATCGACTTCGTCATCCACCCCGAGCGCGCGACCGCCGCCGACCTGGCCGAGTCGATCCTGCTGCCCGGCTCCGTCCACGTCGAGTACTTCGCCGGCGGGCGGCTGGCCGTCACCGAGTCGGTCGTCGACCAGCGCTCGACGCTGCTGGGCCGGCCGCTCGGGGAGCGGCGGATCATGCAGCCGAACTTCATCTTCGGGATCATCCGCGACGGTCGCGCGATCGCCGCCGAGCCGTACCACCGGCTCCAGCCCGGCGACCACGTCCTCGCCGCCGCCGCGCGCGAGGACATCCGAGAGGTCGCCGCCCAGATCGCGGGCCGGACCGTCCGCGTGCGCGAGGTGATGATCTTCGGCGCCGGGCGGGTCGGGCTGCCGCTCGCCCGCCGGCTGGAGCGCAGCGACCTGCGCGTGAGCCTCCTGGAGCGCGATGCCGACCGCGCCCGCTACGTGGCCGAGCACCTGCGCCGCGCCACCGTCCTGCACGAGGAGGGCGTCAGCAAGGAGGTCCTGCTCGCCCACGGGGTCGACAAGGTCGGCGCGTTCGTGGCCTGCGCGGGCGACGACCGCGCGAACCTGCTCGCCGCCCTGCACGCCAAGCAGCTCGGGGCGGGGATCAACCTCGCTGTCGTCTCGCGCGAGGAGTTCACGCCGCTGGTCGACGCGCTCGGGGTCGACGCCGCGTTCTCGCCGCGGCTCGTGACCGCCGAGGCGATCCTGCGGACGGTCCGCGGCGCGAACGTCGCCGCGATGCACCTCATGCTCGGCGGGGGCGAGATCCTCGAGGTCGAGGCCGAGCCCGACTGCCACGCGGAGGGCCGCACGCTCGAGGCGGCGGCCGCGATGGTGAAGGCCCGGATCGTCGCGATCGTCCGCGGCGACCGGGTGATCATGCCGCTGCCCGAGGCGCGGGTGCAGGCCGGCGACCACGTCCTCGTGTTCAACCCGCGCGCGGGCGTGGCCGACGTGCGGCGCGGGTTCCACGCCGCGTGAGGGTCCCGGGCGCCAGGTTCCTGCCGGCGGTCAACTGGCAGGTCGTCGTGCCGGTCGTCTCCGGCGCCGTGCTCGCCGTCGCGCTCGGCGAGCTCGCCTGCTTCCTCGTCGCCGCGATCGGCGGGGGCGGGGGGACGGTCGCGTTCGGGCTGCCGGCCGCGGTGCTCGTCCCGCTCAGCGTCGCCGGGGTCACGCTCGCCCGCCGGCTGCGGGCGGTCCCGATCCGGGCCCGCGACGGCTTCCTGGCCGTGACGCTCGCCTGGCTCATCGCGGCGGTGGCCGGGGCGGCGCCGTTCCTCATCGAGGGGACGTTCGACCGGCCGGGCGATGCCTTCTTCGAGTCGATGAGCGGCCTGACGACGACCGGCGCGACGCTGATCCGCACGCTCGAGGCCGAGCCGGACGCGATCCTCCTGTGGCGCAGCCTGAGCCAGTGGATCGGCGGGGTCGGGATCGTCGTCCTCGTCGTCGCGATCGCGCCCGCGACCGGGCTGGCCAGCCAGCGCGTCTTCTACGCGGAGCTGTCGGGCGTCACCGCCGAGCGGCTGACGCCGCGGGTGGCGTCGACGGCGAAGATCATCGCGGCGATCTACCTCGCGCTCACCGGCGCCGGGGTCGTCGCGTTCCGGCTGGCCGGGATGCCGGCCTGGGACGCGCTCAACCACGGCATGACGACGATCGCCACCGGCGGGTTCTCGACGCGGACCGAGTCGCTCGGCGCGTTCGACTCGCTCGCCGTCGAGCTCGTCGCGCTCGTTCTCATGCTCGCCGGCGGGATCAACTTCGCCTTCTACTGGCTCGTCCTGCGCCGGCCCGACCGGATCTGGCCGCAGGCGGCCGAGGTGCGCGCGTTCCTGCTCATCATCGTCGGCGTCACCGCGGCGCTGACGGTGACGCTCGCCGCCTCGCACGCCGGCCTCGGGTTCGCCGACTCGGTCCGGGCGGCGGCGTTCACGACGGTGAGCTTCATCACGACGACCGGGATCGTCACCGACGACTTCGACGTCTGGCACGACGTCGCCCGCCTCGGCCTGGTGTGCCTCATGTTCGTCGGCGCCTGCGCCGGGTCGACGACCGGCGGCATGAAGGTCATCCGCGTCATGCTGCTGGCGAAGGCGGCCGGGCAGGAGCTGTCGCGCCACCTGCAGCCGAAGGCCGTCCAGGTGCTGCGCGTCCGGGGCCGCGTCTACTCCGAGCAGGTCCGCCGCGGCGTCCTCGCCTTCTTCCTCGTCTACGTGCTCGTGTTCGTCGTCTCGACGCTCGTCATGGCTGCGTTCGGGCTCGACGAGGTGAGCGCGTTCTCGGCGTCGGCGGCGACGCTGAACGTCGTCGGGACCGGCCTCGGGACGGTCGGGCCGACCGAGAGCTTCGCCTCGATCCCGGAGGCCGGGCGCTGGTACCTGAGCCTGCTCATGCTCGTCGGGCGCCTCGAGGTGTTCACCGTCCTCGTGCTGCTGACGCCCGCGTTCTGGCGGCGGTCGGCCGCGTAAGGGGAACTGACACACAGAATATCAGGCAGCCATATACTCCGGGGTGTCCTCGGAGGAGAGGAACCCGATGCGCGACACCCCCATGGCCGCCACCGACCTGCCTGCCGGCACGCTCCCGCCCGGCTTCGCCGAGCCGGATCCGGCGAGCGCGCTCGCCGCGTTCGCCGCGATCGTCGGCGACGAGCACGTCGTCGCCGACCCCGCGGCGCTGGAGCGCTACCGCGAGCCCCACGCCCCCCCGGCCGCGCCGGGCGCGGTCCCGGCCGCGGTCGTGCGGCCCGCGTCGGCGGGCGAGGTGCGCGGGATCGTGCGCGCGGCGCGCGAGTTCGGCGTGCCGCTCGCCGTCCCCGGCGAGGCGGTCCCGGGCCGGGTCGTCCTCGACCTGTCGCGCATGAACCGGGTCCTGGAGGTGGACACGACGCTCGCGTGCGCGGTCGTCGAGCCGGGCGCGACGTACCGCGACGTGCACGACGAGATCGAGCGGCGAGGGCTGGCGCTGTGGCTGGACGTGCCGGACGGCGAGTGGGACGTCCCGATCGGCGCCGGCCCGAGCCCGCGCACGGTCGGCGGGCCGGCCGAGCTCGTCCTCGACGGCGGCGGGCTCGTCGCGCCCGACGGCGACCGGGCGATCGTCACGAAGACCGTCGTGCCGCTCCTGCACGAGCCGCCGGCGCGCGAGCCGTACCTCGTCACGCTCCCGTGCGAGGAGGACCTCGGCGCGTTCGTCGACGTCGTCCGCGGGCTGCGGCGCACGATGGTCTTCCCGACCGCGCCGACGCTGCGCCACGTCCTCCTCGACGCGCCGGCCGGGACCGACCCGGCCGCCGGGCCGGACGCCCTCCAGCTCGGGCACTGGAACTTCTTCGGCGCCGTCCATGGCGACGCGCGGACGGTGGAGCTGCTGCTGCCGCTCGTCGAGGAGGCGTTCGCGGCCGTGCCGGGCGCGCGCCTGTTCCGGGTGGCCGACCGCCCGGCCGACCCGGCCGACGCGCTGCGCGTCCGCGCCGCGGCGCTGGCCGGGCGGCCGCCGCAGGACCCGGCGGGCCTGCGCGACCGCCTCGGCCCGGGCGGCGCGCGGATCGCCGTCTGCACGGTCGCGCCGGCGACGGCCGAGACCGCGACCGCGCTCGACGCGCTGGCCCGCGAGCGCTGCGCCGCGGCCGGCTTCGCGTACCTGGCCGCGTTCACGGTCGGGCCGCGCGAGCTGCGCCAGGCGTGCTCGATCGTCTACGACGGCACGTCGCCGGAGGCGGAGGCGCGGGCGCTCGCGCTCTGCCGGGCGCTCGTGCGCGACAGCCGGGCGGCGGGGGCGCGGGCCAGCCGGGCGCGCCGGGTGCCCGGCGACTGACCGCCGCGGCCGCCGCCGCTCAGCCGATCCCGTGGGCGAGCGACAGGCCGAGCCAGACGATCACGAGCGAGACGGCGAAGATCGCCGCCTCGAGGACGTGCATCGCCGGGCGGCGCATGTGCCAGACGACGAGGACGGCGACGAGCGCGAAGAGCGCGAGCTTCAGGCGCAGGGTCCCGTCGCTCCACAGGTGGCGGCGGTCCGCCAGCGCGATCCCGGTCGCCAGCAGGACGCCGATCGCGACGAGCGTGCCCCACCCGAAGCGCCGGGCGATCGCCCGCATCCGGGCGCGGTCGGGGTTCCCCCGCTCGACCGGCACGATCGCGGCGGCCCCCCCCCGCCGGCCGCCGCCGAAGAACGCCAACGCGCCCACGGG
>JADGIB010000161.1 GCA_019683665.1 Solirubrobacteraceae bacterium | reverse complement strand
GGGGGGTTGGGTTTTTTAAAAATCTTTGGGCGCACGGGCTGCCGGAGGGGTCGATGCCAGGTGCCACACGTCCGCGGGAGGGCGGGGCGGCCCGGACGGCGCGGCCGGACCCCCGTAGGATCGTCCGGGTGAGTAGCCCCACCGTCGTCATCATGGCCGCGGGCCAGGGCACGCGGATGCGCTCGCGGGTGCCCAAGGTCCTGCATCCGATCTGCGGGCGCGCGATGGCCCTCTGGCCCGTCCACGCCGCGCTGGAGGCCGGCGCCGGCCGCGTCATCGTCGTCGGCGGGCCCGACCGCGCCCTCGAGCCCGTGCTCCCCGACGGCGTCGTCCTCGCCGTCCAGGAGCGACCGCTCGGCACCGGCGACGCCGTGCGCAGCGCCGCCGAGCACATCGGCGACGACGACACCGTCGTCGTCCTCTCCGGCGACGTGCCGCTCATCACCCCGGAGGCGATCCGGGCCCTCGCCGACGCGCACGAGGCCTCGGGCTCGCGCGCGACGATGGCGACGATGGTCCTCGACGACCCGAGCGGCTACGGCCGCGTCGTCCGCGCCGCCGACGGCAGCGTCGAGCGCGTCGTCGAGACGAAGGCGGCCGGGGACGCCACCGAGGCCGAGCTCGAGATCCGCGAGGTCAACACCGGCGTCTACGCCTTCGCCGGCGGCCCGCTCCTCGAGCAGCTCGCCGCGCTCGGCAACGACAACGCCCAGGGCGAGTACTACCTGCCCGACGTCCTGCCCGGCCTGCGCCCCGTCGGCGCCTACGTCCTCGACGACCCGACGCTCATGCTCGGCGTCAACGACCGCCTCGACCTCGAGGCCGTCCGCGTCCACGCCCAGCGGCGCATCCTCGACGCCCACGCCCGCAACGGCGTCACCTTCGTCTCCCCGCAGACGACCGTCGTCGACGTCGGCGTCACGATCGGTCCCGACACCGTCGTCGAGCAGGGCTGCACGCTGGCCGGCGAGACGACGATCGGCGCCGGCTGCACGATCGGCCCGCACACGACGATCCGCGACAGCGCGATCGGCGACGACGTCACGATCCGCCACTCCTGGCTCGACGGCGCCCGCGTCGACGCCGGCGCCACCGTCGGCCCGTTCGCCTACCTGCGCCCGAACGCGCACCTGCGCGAGCGCGCGAAGGCGGGCACGTTCGTCGAGATCAAGAACTCCGACATCGGCGAGGGGACGAAGGTCCCGCACCTCTCCTACATCGGCGACGCCGAGATCGGCCCCGGCACGAACATCGGCGCCTCGAACGTCACCGCCAACTACGACGGCGAGCGCAAGCACCGCACGACGATCGGCGCCGGGGTCCGCACCGCGGTCGACACGACGTTCGTCGCCCCGGTCACCGTCGGCGACGGCGCCTACACCGCGGCCGGGTCGGTCGTCGTCTCCGACGTCCCGCCCGGGGCGCTCGCGGTGGCCCGCAGCCGCCAGACGAACATCGAGGGCTACGCGGAGCGGCGCCGGCGTCCCGACCGCCGCGCGTCGGAGTAGCATCCCTGCCGCCGATGAGCGCGATGGAGACGCACTCCGTCCTGGCGAGCACCAGCCTCCCGATCGACTACGACAAGCGGCTGATGCTGTTCTCGGGACGGGCGAACCCCGAGCTGGCCGCGAAGATCGCCGACAAGCTCGGCGTCGACCTCGGACCCGTCACGCTGAAGACGTTCTCCAACGGCGAGGTCTACTGCCGCTTCGAGGAGTCGATCCGCGGCGCGGACGTGTTCATCGTCCAGCCGACGGGCGGCAACGAGGCGACCGGCGTGTCGGCCAACGACGCGCTGATGGAGCTGCTGTTCATGATCGACGCGGCGGTCGGCGCGTCCGCCCATCGCGTCATCGCCGTCACGCCGTGGTTCGGCTACTCGCGCCAGGACAAGAAGTCCGCGCCGCGCGAGCCGATCTCGGCCCGCCTCGTCGCCCGCATGATCGAGGCCGCCGGGGCCGACCGCGTCCTGACGATGGACCTCCACGCCGGCCAGATCCAGGGCTTCTTCAGCAAGCCGGTCGACCACATGACCGCGCTGTTCATGCTGACGCAGTACTTCCTCGACCTCGGGCTCGAGGACCTCGTCGTCGTCGCCCCCGACGCCGGCCGCGTCAAGCTGAACAAGAAGTTCGCGTCGAAGCTCGGGGCCGAGCTGGCGATCCTCGACAAGGAGCGCCCCGCCCAGCAGGTGGCCGAGATCGGCTACGTCATCGGCGACGTCAAGGACAAGACGGCGATCATCGTCGACGACATGATCGACACGGCCGGGACGCTGTGCGCCGCCGGGCGGACCGTGCTCGCCGCCGGCGCCCGCCGCGTCTACGCCGCCGCGACCCACCCGGTCTTCTCGGGGCCGGCGTACGAGAACCTCGCCGCCGCGCCGTTCGAGCAGATCGTCGTCACCGACACGATCCCGCTGCGCGAGGGCGCGCCCGACAACGTGCGGGTGCTCTCCTGCGCCGAGCTGCTGAGCGACTCGATCCGCCGCATCTTCACCGACGGCTCGGTCTCCGAGGTGTTCGGCGGCGAGAACCAGCTGTTCTGAGCGGGGCGGGGGCGGTGCGCGCGCACGCGCTCATGGAGCGCCTCGGGCTCACCGAGGACGAGCTGTGCCGCGTCCTCGGCGCCGACCCGCTGTCGATCCTCTCCGGCCAGGCCGACGCGGACCCGCGCCTGGCGATCCTCCTCGACCTGACCGGCGAGGCGCTCGAGCGCGTCGGACCCGACGTCCTGCGGCTGTGGGCCCGCCGCGAGCCGCAGCACGGCCACCTGCTCGCCGGCGACTTCGCCGCCTTCGAGGACGACCTGGCCGCGCTGCTGGAGCGCGGCCTGACGATCAGCTCGGATCCGGACGGCGCTCGCCGGGCCAGACGCCCGTGAGGTGCTCGAACGTCTTCGCGCCCCCGCGGTTCACCGCCGCGCGGACCGCGCCGAAGATCGCCCCCTGAAGCGCGGCGGCGCCGAGGACCTTCCCCCACGGCGCGAGCTCCGTCGTCGGGCCCGGCGGCTCCTCCTCGTCGATCCGGCTCCACACCGCGTCGAACAGCCTGCGCGCGGCGAGCCCCGCCAGCAGTCCCAGCACGATGCCCAAGGGCTTGTAGAGCAGCTTCACGTGGTCGATCCTCTGCCTCGACGTTCTGTCCGGCGTGTCGATTGAATCGAGTACCCGGAACCCGGAGGATGACAGCCATGCGGGACGAAGGCCACAGCGACGAGCTGCTGCGGCGGGCGCTGATCGACGAGGGGGACTCGGCCGCCGTCGCGCTCCGCGTCGAGCCGCTGGCGCTCTGCGACGCGCTCACCGTGATCTTCCACGGCCGCCGCGACCTCGGGACGATCCAGACCTACGTCGCCCACGGCGGCCTCGGCGCGGGCACCGCGGTCGGCGCGTCCGAGCTGCTGCGGGTGCCGTGCGACCTCGACCTCGCCGACGCGCAGGACCGCGAGGAGGCCGAGGAGCTCTACCAGCAGCAGGCCCGGGCGCTGCGCGACGCGATCGTCGCCGCCGACACCGTCCTGGCCGTGTGGCGCGAGCCGCTCGAGGAGGCGGCCGGCCCGCAGGTCACCGTCGACCGCTCGATCGAGCTCGACGCGCGCCTGCCCGCGCACCGGCTCATGCCGGTCGCGCTCGTCGCGCCCGAGCACCAGATCACGGTCACCCCGGTGTGCAGCGCCCGGACGCTGGCGGAGGGCCGCCCGCCGGTCGGGATCGCGCTCGCGCAGCCCGACGTGGCGTGGGTCTACCCGCTGCCCGAGGACCCCGGCCACTGCCTGGAGGACTTCTTCGAGCGCGCCGCCCAGCACGCCCACCAGACGGCCGAGTGGCTCGAGCACCAGGAGGCGTCGGTGAGCCGCTTCCTGGAGCTCAACGGCGACGCCTGACGCGGCGGCGGTCGCGCCGGGCCGTCTTCTAGCCTGGCGCGCCGTGCGCCGTCTGGTCCCCATCGTCCTCGCCGCCGTCGCGTTCGTCGCGGTGGCCGTCGTGCTCGCGCGCTGGCTGTCGGCCGAGAACGCCGAGCGCGACCGGGTCGTCGACCTCCTGAACGCGCAGGCGCGCGGCGACGAGCGGGCGATGCTCGACCTCATCGACGGCTGCCTGGCCCGGCCCGCCTGCGTCGGCGCCGTGCGCGAGAACGCGCGCAGGCTGCGCGGCCCGGGCGAGGTCGAGATCGTCCGCTACGACAGCGAGACGAGCCACGCGCTCGGGCCCGCCCGCGGGCCGACGCGCGTCGTGTGGCGCACCCCGGACCGGCTGCCGACCGTCCAGTGCGTCGAGATCACCCGCACCGGCAGCATCCTCTCCGGACCGTCCGTTACCGTGACCGGCCTCAGCGAACCGATCGACCGGGAGGCGGCGTGCTGAGCGGGGCGGGAGCCCGCGCGAGCAACTCCGGCCGTCCCGGCGTGTTGCGACCCCCTGCCATGCCGCGTCCCCGCCTCCTCGCCGCCGTCCTGATCGCCGCGCTCGCGGCGCTGGCGCCCGCCGCCGCGGCGACGGCCGCCGACGCCCCGACCCGCAAGGCGCTCTACCGCGACGGGCCGGACGGCCGCTGGCTGCTGGGCGGGACGTGGCAGTTCCGCGGCTCCAGCGGCGGCTGGACCGACGTCCGCGTCCCGCACGCGTGGAACGCGACCGGCGACACCGTCGAGGACTTCCTGAAGGCGAGCGGCACGTACCGCAAGCGGTTCCGGCTGCCGGGCGCCGGCGTGCGCCGCGACTGGGTGCTGCGGTTCGAGTCGGTCAACTACCGCGCCTACGTCTCCTTCAACGGCCGGCGGATCGGCACCCACCAGGGCGCCTACACGCCGTTCGAGATCCGCATCCCGCGCTCGCTGCTGCGCCGCGGCACGAACACGCTCGAGGTGCGGGTCTCGTCGCGCCACCGCAGCTACCGCGACTTCCCGTACCAGGGGCTCGCCGCCGACGGCGAGCCGGCCGGCGGCTGGTGGCCGTACGGCGGGATCCTGCGCGAGGTCTACCTGCGCGAGGTCGACCGCGTCGACCTCGAGGACGTCCAGGTGCTGCCCGAGCTGCGCAGCGTGCGCGGCCCGGCGACCGTCACCTACCGGGCCCGCGCCGTGAACGTCACCCGCTCGCCGCAGCGGGTCACGGTCACCGCCTCGTTCGGCTCCCGCCGCACGACGCTCGGCACCGTCGTCCTCGGGCCGGGCGCGTCGCGCCTGGTCACCGGCCGTCTCACCGTCCCGCGGCCGCGGCTGTGGGAGCCGGGCTCGCCGACGCTCTACCGGGCGACGGTCAGCGCCCGCGTCGGCGGGCGCGCCGTGCGCACCCACACCGTCCGCACCGGCGTGCGCTCGCTGCGGGTCACCTCGTCGGGGACGCTCCTGCTCAACGGCAAGCGCCTGAACGCGCGCGGCATGTCGATCCACGAGGACTGGCCGGGCGAGGGCGGCGCGCAGAGCAACGCGACCCGCGACCGCCAGCTCGACTGGGTCCAGGAGGCGGGCGGCACGATGATCCGCTCGCACTACCCGCTGCACCCGCACGTCTACGAGGAGGCCGACCGGCGCGGGATCCTCGTCTGGGGCGAGGTGCCCTTCTACCAGGTGCGCACGATCTACCTCGACGACCCGGTCGTCCTGCGCCTCGGCGACCAGTACCTGCGCGACAACGTCATCGCCAACGGCCACCACCCGTCGATCATCGTCTGGTCGATCGCCAACGAGCTCAACGCGATCGTCGGCGTCGTGCAGTCGGCGTTCATCCGCCACGCGGCCGGGGTCGTGCGCGCGCTCGACGACACGCGCCTCGTCGGGATCGCGTTCGCCGGCTACCCGTCGGCGGGCTGCCAGAAGGGCTACCGGCCGCTGGACGCGCTCGGCGTGAACCTCTACTTCGGCTGGTACACGGGCCGCCTCGGCGAGATCGCCGACCGCACCCGCCTGTCGGACTACCTCGACCAGCTCCACCGCTGCTACCGGCGCAAGGCGATCTTCGCGACCGAGTGGGGGGCGGAGGCCAACCGCGACGGCCCCGCCGACGAGAAGGGCACCTACCAGTTCCAGGAGCAGTGGGTGCGCGACACGCTGAGCGTGTTCGACCGCAAGCCGTGGCTGGCCGGGGTCCTCTACTGGACGCTGCAGGAGTTCCGCATCCGCCCCGAGTGGGACGGCAGCAACCCGTGGCCGACGTCGCCGCTGCACCAGAAGGCGGTCATCACCTACGACGGGGTGAAGAAGCCCGCCTACGCGGTCCTGGCGGAGATGTACCGACGCCACCGCCAGCTCGGCGGCTGAGCGGCCGGCCCCGGCGAGGGCCGCTACCATCGTCCGTCCCATGGCCAAGACCTCTGCCACCAAGCTCGACGCCCGCGTGCGCACCCCCGCGGGCTCCCGCGCGACGCGGCGCCTGCGTCGCGAGGGGCGCGTCCCCGGCGTCCTCTACGGCGGCGGGCAGGACCCGGTCGCCTTCGACGTCGACGCGCGCGAGCTGCGCCACGCGCTGGCCGCCCGCGGCGCCGTGCTCGAGGTCCAGCTCGGCGACGAGACGACGTCCGCCGTCCTCAAGCACGCCGACCGCCACCCGGTCCGCGGCGAGACGATCCACGTCGACCTCATGCGGGTCCGCCTCGACCAGCCGATCCAGGCGACCGTGATCCTCGACCTGCAGGGCGTCGAGGACGCGCCCGGCGTCCGCGAGGGCGGCGTCCTCGAGCAGGTGACCCGCGAGGTCACGATCGAGGCGCTGCCGACCGCCATCCCCGAGTCGATCCCGGTCGACGTGTCCGGGATGGGCCTCCAGGACACCCTCCA
Source organism: Solirubrobacteraceae bacterium (assembly GCA_019683665.1). Taxonomy (GTDB): domain Bacteria; phylum Actinomycetota; class Thermoleophilia; order Solirubrobacterales; family Solirubrobacteraceae; genus Capillimicrobium. The sequence goes on along the minus strand of JADGIB010000161.1, from coordinate 1,248 downwards.
CCTGTCGGCCGTGACGCCGCCGGCCGGCGTGACGATCGTCGACGACCTCGAGGAGACCGTCGTCGCGACGATCACCCCGCCGCGCGTCTCGGGCAAGGCAGCCGACGACGACGAGATCGAGCAGGAGACCGAGGTCGTCGGGGAGGCGAAGGCCGAGGGCGGCGACGAGGCCGCCGGCGAGGGCGAGTAGCCCGAGCCGCGGGCGGTGCCCGTCGACTGGCTCGTCGTCGGGCTGGGCAACCCCGGCGCCGAGTACGCCTTCACGCCCCACAACGTCGGCTTCGAGGTGGCCAACGTCCTGGCCGCCCGCTGGGGCCTGCCGCGCGCGAAGAGGAAGTACGCCGGCCTCATCACCGACGGGCGCACGGGCCCCGGCGGCCCGCGCGTCGCGGTGCTCCTGCCGCAGACGTACATGAACGAGTCCGGCCGCTCGGTCGGGCCGGCCCGCGGCGCGCTGCAGGTCCCGCTCGAACGGGTCCTCGTCATCCACGACGAGATCGACCTGCCGTTCGGCGAGATCCGCACCCGCCTCGGCGGCGGCCTCGCCGGCCACAACGGGCTGAAGTCGCTCAAGCGCGAGCTCGGCGGCGCCGGCTTCGCCCGCGTCCGCGTCGGGGTCAGCCGCCCGGACTCGACCGATCCCGACGTCGTCGCCGCCTACGTGCTCGGCCGCTGGCGCCAGCCGCGCGAGGAGGTCGCCGCGCTCGTCGAGCGGGCGGCCGACGTCGCCGAGCGGATCGTCCTCGGCGAGCAGGAGCCGTAGCCCGCCGGCGGCGGGCGCACGTCCCGCCCGCGCTCGACATACGATCGTTTGAGATAGCGTACGGCCCGTGACCCCGCGCGACTGGGACGGAGCGACGTACGACCGCATCTCGACGCCGATGGTCGAGCTGGCCCGGCCGGTCCTCGACCGCCTCGAGCTCGCCGGCGACGAGACCGTCCTCGACGCCGGCTGCGGCACCGGCCGCGTCACCGAGCTGCTGCTCGAGCGGCTCCCGCGCGGGCGCGTCATCGCCGTCGACGGGTCGCCGGCGATGCTCGAGCAGGCGCGCGAGCGCCTCGGCGGCGACGACCGCGTCCGCCTGCGCCAGGCCGACCTCCAGCGCCTCGACCTCCACGGCCAGCGCGTCGACGCGATCCTCTCCACCGCGACCTTCCACTGGATCCCCGACCACGAGCGGCTGTTCGCGCGGCTGCACGCGACGCTGCGCCCCGGCGGCCGGCTCGTCGCCCAGTGCGGCGGCCACG
>JADGIB010000160.1 GCA_019683665.1 Solirubrobacteraceae bacterium | reverse complement strand
TCTTTTGTTTATAAGCGACCGGGCCGCGGCGCCGGCCGCCGCCTGACCGCCGGGGGGCGGCGGCCCGCCGGCGACCGGCGGGCCGCCGACGGCGTAGGGTTGGCCCATGACCCAGCGCGAGCGGGGGGAGCGGTTCCGGGCGCTGCACGCCGGCGAGCCGTTCGTCATCCCCAACCCGTGGGACGCCGGATCGGCCCGGGCGCTGGCCGCGCTCGGCTTCCCGGCGCTGGCGACGACGAGCTCCGGCTTCGCGTTCACGCTCGGGCGCGCCGACGGCGCGGTGACGCTCGACGAGCTCGCCGGCCACGTCCTCGCGGTCTGCGACGCAGTCGACGTGCCGGTCTCCGTCGACCTCGAGAACGGCTTCGGCCCCGCGCCCGGGGACGCGGCGGCGGCGATCGCCCGCGTCGCCGAGGCGGGCGCCGTCGGCGCCTCGATCGAGGACTGGGACCGCGACGAGGGCTCCCTGTACGGGATCGAGGAGGCGGCTGCGCGGGTCGCCGCCGCGGTCGAGGCCGCCCGGGCGCTGCCGTTCCCGTTCACGGTCACGGCGCGGGCCGAGGGCTTCGTCCGCGGCGTCCCCGACCTCGACGACGTCATCGCGCGCCTGCGGGCCTACGAGGCGGCCGGGGCCGACGTCCTCTACGCGCCCCGCCTCGACCGCCTCGACCAGGTCGCGGCGATCCGGGCCGCGACGGGCCGGCCCGTGAACGTCCTCGCCCGCCCGCAGTGGACCGTCGCCGAGGCCGTCGCCGCGGGCGCCCAGCGCGTCAGCGTCGGCGGCCTGCTGGCCTGGGTCGCCTACGACGCGCTCGCGCGGGCGGCGACGCGGATCCGCGACGACGGCGACCTGTCGGTCCTGCGGGCGGCCCCGCCGCCCGAGTCCTGGCTCGCCTGAGCGGGCGCGCTACGCCGCGTCGCGCCGCTGCGCCCGGGCGCGCGCCTTCGCCGCCTCGACCTCGCGGTCCTTCGGCGGGGCCGTCGTCACGAGGCCGTCGAGCAGCTCGCGCGAGGCGGCGGCGACCGCGTCGACCGCGCGCTCGAACACGACCTCGTTCGCCTTCGACGGCGTCGTGAACCCGCTGATCTTGCGGACGTACTGGAGCGCCGCGGCCCGGACCTCCTCGTCGGTGGTCGGCGGCTCGAAGTTGTGGAGCGGGCGGATGTTGCGGCACACGGGGGCCTCCTCAAGCGGTCACGGTCTCACACGCGACCGACCGCCGGCGCGCCCGGAACTCATCGGTCCGCGCCCCGCGGGGCGTCAGCCGTCGAGCCGCTCGGAGGTCTCCAGCCAGGCGAGCTCGGCCGCCTCGCGCTCGGCGACGACCTCGCGCAGCTGCGCGTCGAGCTCGCGCAGGCGCTCGTGGTCGGTGGCGGCGGCCGCCATCGCCGCGTGCAGCTGCGCCTCGCGCTCGCCGAGGCGCTCGAGCGCCCGCTCCAGGCGGGCGAGCTCCTTGCGCGCCGCGCGCCGCACCGCCCCGGGCGGCGGCGCGTCGCGCCGCCCGTCCGCGGCCCGGGACGGGGCCGGCGGCGCCGCGGCGGCCCGGCGCTCGTCGAGGTACTGGTCGATCCCGCCCGGCAGGTGGCGGATCCCGCCGGCCGGGTCGAGCGCGTAGACGTCGTCGCAGACGCGCTCGACGAAGTAGCGGTCGTGGCTGACGACGACGAGCGTCCCCGGCCAGCCGTCGAGGAGGTCCTCGACGGCGGTGAGCGTCTCGATGTCGAGGTCGTTCGTCGGCTCGTCGAGCACGAGCACGTTCGGCCCCTCCATGAGCAGCCGCATGAGCTGCAGGCGGCGGCGCTCGCCGCCCGACAGGTCCGCGACGCGCGTCCACTGGCGCTCCCCGGCGAAGCCGAAGCGCTCGCACAGCAGCCCGGCGGTGAGCTCGCGCCCGTCGGCGAGCGTCACCCGCCCGCGCACCGCCTCCAGCGACTCGCGCACGCGCAGGTCGCCGGGCAGCCCGCCGGCGTCCTGGGCGAGGTGGGCGAGGCGGACCGTCGCGCCGCGCACGACCCGGCCGGCCGTCGGCTCCCGCCGCCCGGCGAGCACGTCCAGCAGCGTCGTCTTGCCCGAGCCGTTCACGCCGACGAGCCCGACCCGGTCCCCGGGCCCCAGCCGCCAGGTGACGTCGCGCAGGACCGTCGCGTCGCCGTGGGCGACGCGGACGCCCACGGCCTCCAGCACGGTCGTGCCCAGCCGGGAGGACGCGAAGCGGGTCAGCTCCATCCGGTCGCGCGGCGGCGGCTCGTCGGCGATGAGCGCGTTGGCGGCCTCGACGCGGAACCGCGGCTTCGACGTCCGCGCCGGCGGCCCGCGCCGCAGCCAGGCCAGCTCCTTGCGCAGCAGCCGCCGCCGGCGCTCCTCCGCGGCGGCGGCCAGCCGCTCGCGCTCGGCCCGGGCCAGGACGTACGCGGCGTACCCGCCGTCGCAGCGGTGGACGGCGCCGTCGGCGACCTCCCAGGTCGCGGTGCAGACCGCGTCGAGGAACCAGCGGTCGTGGGTGACGACGAGCAGCGTCCCGCGGCGGGCGGCCAGGTGGCGGGCCAGCCAGTCGACGCCCTCGACGTCGAGGTGGTTCGTCGGCTCGTCGAGGAGGAGCAGCTCCGGGTGGTCGAGGAGCGCGCGGGCGAGCGCGACCCGGCGGCGCTCGCCGCCCGACAGCGCCCCGGCCGGCGTGTCCAGGCCGGCGGGGAAGCGCCGCAGCTCGACGCCGCCGAGCAGCCCGTCGAGCACCGACCGGAACGCGGCGTCGGCCGCCCACTCGTGGTCGGCGCGCCCGCCGACGAGCTGCTCGCGCACGGTCCGGGCCGGGTCGAGCTCGTCGCGCTGGGACAGCAGCGCCGCGCGCAGGCCGCCGGCGCGGGTGACCGTGCCCGCGTCGGGCGCCTCGACGCCGGCGACGAGCCGCAGCAGCGTCGACTTCCCGTCCCCGTTGCGGCCGACGATCCCGATCCGCTCGCCGGCGGCGACGCCCAGCGTGACGTCGCGCAGGACCGTGCGGGCGCCGTAGCCCTTGGCGACCGACCGGAGGTTGACGAGGTTGCGCGCCGGCGCGCTCACCGCGGCCCGCGGGCGACCACGTGGACCTCGACGCGCGTCGGGCGCGTGGGGGCCCGTAGCGACAGGAAGTCGCGCACGCGCCCGTCGTGGCGGCAGAACGGGCAGCGCAGCGGCGCGGTCACGTCGACCCGCGGCCCGTCGAGCGCGACGGGGACGTCGCAGCGCGGGCAGGCGAGCGTCGCGGTCGACACGAGCGTCGTGCGGACGGTCCGGCGCTCCTCGACGTGGCGCGCGCGCCGGTGCAGCGGGGTCGAGCTGACGGCGTCCGAGCCCTCGAAGAAGCGGTGCAGCGCCACGCCTCCAGCGTACCGGCGCCGCCGCGACCGGCCGAACGTCCGGTCCGCGCGCCCGCGCGTGCTACAACGCGGCCCTTGGCGACTGCAGCGACTTCGAACGACGCCGGGCGGCGGCCCGACCGCCCAGCGGGCGAGTGGTCGCCGTCGGTGTGGCTGCGCGCCCTGGCCGACCTTCCGCGCGCCCACTGGCCGCTCGGGCGCAGCCTGCGCGCGGGCGTCTCGGTCGGCGTGCCGGTGCTCGTCGCCGCGATCGCCGGCGATCCCGCGACCGGCCTGTGGATGAGCTTCGCCGCGCTCCAGCTCGCCGCGGCCGAGCGCCCCGGCGACTACGCGGCGCGCCTGGTGACGGTCGCGGTGGCGACGCTGTTCGGCGCCGCCGCGTTCCTGCTCGGGCCGCTGTCGTCCGCGCCGGCGCCGGTGATCGTCGCGACGATGGCCGCGCTCGCGTTCGCCGGCGGGCGGGCGGGTACTCGGCCGTGCTGTCGGTCGCGACGATGCAGGCGATGCTCGGCGCCGCGCTGGCGGTCGGCGGGGGCACGACCCAGCCGTACGGGCGCACGGCGCTGCTCTACCTCGCCGGCGGCGCCCTCTACGGCGCGCTGCTCGGGGTCGAGGCGCTCCTCGACCGGCGCCGCCCGCAGCGGGCCGCGCTCGTCCGGGTCCTGCGGGCGCTCGCCGCGCTCGCCCGCGCCCAGGCCGACGGCGACGCCGACCTCGCCGCGCCCCGGCGCACGGCCAACGACGCGATCGACGCCTTCGACCGGGCCGCGCTCGCCCACCGCGGCGCGACCGGCGGGCCGACGCGCCAGTACGCGCGGGCCGCGCTCGTCTCCCGGGCCGCCGACCAGCTGCTGGCCCGGCTCCTGGCCCCCGACGCCGACCCGCGCCTGTCGGCGCAGGCGGCCGACCGCCTCGACACGTGCGCGGCCGCCCTCGCCCGCTCCCGCCGGCCCGCGCCGCTCGAGGCCGCGGAGGGCACGCTCGTGCGGGTGCGGACGCTCGAGTCGGCGATCTGGGGCGACCCCGACCCGCCGTCCGGCCTCCCGGCCCGCGAGCGCGTGCGGCTGAAGCTCCCCGGCCCGCAGCTGCTGGGCGCCTCCGGGCGCCTGGCCCTGTGCACGGCGCTCGCCTTCGCGGTCGACCTCGCCGTCCCGCTCGACCACGGCTACTGGGTCCCGCTCACCGTCGCGATCGTCATGAAGCCGGACCTCGGGTCGGTGTTCGCCCGGGCCGTCCTGCGGTTCGCCGGGACGATCGGCGGCGTCGCGCTCGTCGCGCTCGCCACGCCGCTGCTGCGCGACCCGGTCGTCGCGAGCGCCGTCGTCGGCGCGCTCGCCGCCGTCGTGCCGTGGGCGGCCGCCCGCTCCTACGTCCTGCAGGCGTTCGTGACGACGCCGGTGATGATGGTCCTGATCGACGTCACCGCGCCCGCGACGCCGGTCCTCGAGCTCGGGGCGGCGCGCGTCGCCGCGACGGCGATCGGCGGCGCGATCGCGATCGTCGCCGGGTACCTGATCTGGCCGTCGGCCCGCCATCCGCGGATCGCGGCTGCGTTCGAGTCCGCGCTCGTCGGGCTCGCCCGCTACGCGCGGCACACGGCGGTCGGCGCCCCGGCGGAGACGATCGCCCAGGACCGGCGCGAGGCCTACCGGCGCCTGTCGGACACGCGCGTCCAGCTCCAGCGGATGCTGTCGGAGCCGCCGCCGGCCGGGGCGGAGGCGTACGCCTGGATCCCGGTCGTCGCCGCCGCCGAGCGGGTGGCCGACCGGATCACCGGGGCGTCGGCGGCGCGCACGCCGGACGCGCCCGTCCCGAGCCCCGGCGCCCTCGGCGAGCTGGCCGGCGAGCTGGCGCAGATGGCGTCGGCGCGCCACGCGCCGGACACGGCGCAGCGCCCGAGCCGGCCGCCCGCGCACGGCGGCGACGACCCCGACCCGGCGGTGCGCGACCTGGCCGACGAGCTGGCGAGCCTGCGGCCGATGGTCGTCCGCTGACGGCGGCTCCGTCCGCCGCGCCGGGGTATCGTTGTCGCCCGCCGTGCTCGCCGCCCTCGCCCTGATCCTGCCACTCGGCCTGGCGAGCGCGGTCAGTCCGATGATGCTGACCGAGCAGACGCTCCTGCTCGCCGGTCCCGGCGGCCTGCGCGCCGGCACCCGCTTCGCGATCGGGGCGGTCGGGACCGTCGCCGTGTTCGTCGCGCTCGTGGTCCTCTTCGGGCGGGCGATCCGCCTGCCGAGCGAGCCGCACCTGAGCGACTCGCTCGACCTCGTCGTCGGGGCGGGCCTGCTCGTCGGCGCCGCGCTCGTCGTCGCGGCCGCCCGCCGCCCGCCGCGGCCCAAGCGCGAGCACCGGCGCCGGTTCGGCACCACCGCCGCGCTGCCGTTCGGCGTCTTCTCGATGGCGACGAACTTCACGACGCTCGCGCTCGTCGTCCCGCCGGCGAAGGAGATCTCCTCCCTCGGCCACGGGCTCGCCGAGGCGGTCGTCCTCGGCGTCGTCCTCGTCGCGCTCGCCGGCCTGCCGGCCTGGCTGCCGGTCGTGCTCACCCGGCTGGCGCCGACCGCCGGGGCGCGCGTCCTCGGCCTCATCGGCGACCTCATCGCCCGCTACGGGCGGGCGGCCGTCGTCGTCGTCCTCGTCGGCGCCGGCGTCTACCTGGTCGTGCGGGGGCTCGTCGGCGTCCTCTAGGCCGACGCCGGGCCGGGGCGCAGCGCCAGGTCGGACGTCGGGCCGAGGTGGCGCAGCTTGTCGGGGTTGACGACCGACTGCACCCGGCGGACGCGCCCGCCGGCGATCTCGAGCGTGGCGACGGCGACGACGCGGCCCTCGGCGTCGTCGAGGCGGAACCCGGGCTGGCCGTTGACGGTGACCGGCGTGAACGAGATCCCCTCCCACGAGGCCAGGCGGCGCGAGAACGCCGCGATCGCCCGCGACACCGCCCGCGGCCCGACGAGCGTGCGCGCGATCGCCTGCGCCCTGCCGCCGCCGTCGCCGGTGAGCGCGACGTCGGGCGCCAGCAGCGACACGAGGCCGTCGACGTCGCCGTCGCGGGCCGCGGCCAGGAAGCGCTCGGCCAGCGCCGCCCGCTCCTGCGGGTCCGGGTCGAAGCGCGGGCGGTCGTCGTCGATGCGGCGGCGGGCCCGGCTGAGGATCTGGCGGCAGTTCGCCTCGGGCTTGCCGAGCATCGCGGCGATCTCCGCGAACGGGTAGTCGAACGCCTCGCGCAGGACGACGACCGCCCGCTCCTCCGGCGTCAGCCGCTCGAGCAGGACGAGGAACGCCATCGAGATCGTCTCTTCGTCCTCGACGAGCATCGGCGCGTCGTCGCCGACGAGCGGCTCGGGCAGCCACTCGCCGACGTACGTCTCGCGCCGGGCGCGCGCCGAGCGCAGCACGTCGATCGACAGGCGCGTCGTCACCGTCGTGACGAACGCCTCGGGCCGCTCGACGCCCTCGGCCTCGTGGACGCGCAGGAGCGCCTCCTGGACGACGTCCTCGGCCTCGGCCACGCTGCCGAGCATGCGGTAGGCGACCGAGAAGGCCAGCGGACGCAGCTCGTCCACGGGGACCATGTGTCACAGGGTCGCAGGTCGCGCCGTCGGAGGGGCATGCACGTCTTCATCGCCGGAGCGACCGGGGCCGTCGGTCGCTCGCTCGTCCCCCTCCTCGTCCGCCACGGCCACACCGTCACCGGCACGACGAGAAGCCCCGCGAAGGCGGCCGAGCTGCGGGCGCTCGGCGCCGAGGCCGTCGTCGTCGACGGCCTCGACCGCGCGGGCATGATCGACGCGGTCGCCGCCGCGGCGCCCGACGCCGTCGTCCACCAGATGACCGCCCTCGGCGGCGAGATCGACCTGCGCCGCTTCGCCCGCTCGTTCGCGCCGACCGACCGCCTGCGCACCGAGGGCACCGACCACCTCCTGGAGGCGGCGCGGCGCGCCGGCGTCGAGCGGGTCGTCGCCCAGAGCTTCACCGGCCACCAGGACGCCCGGGTCGGCGACTGGCTGCGCACCGAGGACGACCCGTGGGACCCCGAGCCGCCCGCGCAGCTGCGCGACGCGGTGCGGGCGATCGGCCACCTCGAGCGGGCGGTGACCGGCGCCGGCGGGGTCGCCCTGCGCTACGGCGGCTTCTACGGGCCGGGCAGCGGCATGGCGCCCGGCGCCGAGCAGTGGGAGCTGATCCGCGCGCGGAAGATGCCGATCGTCGGCGACGGCGGCGGCGTGTGGTCGTTCACCCACGTCGAGGACGCCGCCGGCTCGGTGCTCGCCGCGCTCGAGCGCTGGACGCCGGGCGAGGTCTACAACGTCGTCGACGACGACCCGGCGCCGGTGCGCGAGTGGCTGCCGGAGGCGGCCCGGATCATCGGCGCCCGGCCGCCGCGGCACCTCCCGCGCTGGGTCGGGCGGCTGCTCGGCGAGCACGTCGTCGTGATGATGTGCGAGCTGCGCGGGTCGTCGAACGCGAAGGCGAAGGCCCGGCTGGGCTGGGAGCCGCTGCACCCGAGCTGGCGCGACGGGCTCGCGCAGCTGGCCCGGGACGAGCGGGCCGCGCGCCCCGTCGCGGCGTAGGCGGGGCCGTCAGCGGCGGGCTGCGGCGCGCAGGACGGCGCCGAGCAGGAGCAGGCCGAGCAGCGCGGCGAGGGCGCGGGCGGGGGAGACCGCCGCCCCGGCCCGCCGCGCGGCCGCGGGCGCCGGGGCCGGCC
>JADGIB010000159.1 GCA_019683665.1 Solirubrobacteraceae bacterium | reverse complement strand
GGGCGCCGGCGCGCGGGCGCGCGGGGCGCGACCGCGGCGCTTGCGGCGGCCGTCGCGCTACTCGTCAGCGACTGCGGCGGAGACGACGACGGCGGCGAGCGGACCGGCGCCCAGGCGACGGGCGCGGCCGCCGAGGCGCCGCCGCAGCAGCTGCCGCGCGGCGGGCGGACGATCCTCCCCGGCCACCGCGTCGTCGCCTTCTACGGCGCCCCGCAGGACCCGCAGCTCGGCGTGCTCGGGATCGGCACGCCCGACCGGGCCGGCCGGCGCCTGGCCCGCGTCGCCCGCCGCTACGAGCGGCCCGGCACCCCGGTCCTGCCGGCGATGGAGCTCATCGCCGTCATCGCCGCCGGCCACCCCGGCGCCGACGGGATGTACCGCACCCGCCAGGACCCGAAGGTCATCCGCCGCTACCTGCGCGCCGCCCGGCGGATGAAGGCGCTGCTCATCCTCGACGTCCAGCCCGGCCGCTCCGACTTCCTCCAGGAGGCGCGCCGGCTGCGGCGCTGGCTGCGCCAGCCGGACGTCTCGCTCGCCCTCGACCCCGAGTGGCGCGTGAACGCCCCCGACGTCCCCGGGCAGGTCATCGGCACGGTCAGCGCCCGCGAGGTCAACGCGGTCTCCTTCTGGCTGGACCGGCTCGCGCAGCGCCACCGCCTCCCCCAGAAGCTCCTGCTCGTCCACCGCTTCACCGAGGGGATGATCGACGACGTCACCGCGCTCAAGCCGCGGCGCAACCTCGCGCTCGCGCTGAACGTCGACGGCTTCGGCGACCGCGCGGTCAAGCGCGCCCGCTACCACGAGCTGGCGGCCGCCGCCGAGCACCTCCACGACGGCTTCAAGCTGTTCTACGAGGAGGACACGGACCTCCTCACCCCGCGCCAGGTCCTGCGCCTGCGCCCGCCGCCCGACGTCGTCGTCTACGAGTAGCGGGCCCCGCGACGACCCGGCGCGACCGCGCCGTCGGCTACGCTCGTCGGCGGAACCGACACGCCAGGGGGGCTGGCAGGCGGCCGGCTGAGATAGCACCCGACCCGGTGCTGACCCTTCGAACCTGTGGGGCAATCCCCGCGAAGGGAGGCATGCACAGCACACCATCACCCGCAACGGCGAGCGCGCCGGCCCTGGACGGCCAGGGCATCCGGGTCGAGGCCGCGACGCGCCGCTACGGCGCGGTCACCGCGGTCGAGGACCTCTCGCTCGCCGTCTCCCCCGGCGAGGTCGTCGCCGTCGTCGGCCCCAGCGGCTGCGGCAAGTCGACGCTCCTGTCGCTCGTCTGCGGCCTCGAGCGGCCCGACGCCGGGACCGTCGCCGCCGACCCGGCCGCGCTCATGCCCCAGCGCGACCTCCTGCTGCCGTGGGCGTCCGCGCTCGACAACGCGGCGCTCCCGCTGCGCCTGCGCGGCGCCGGCCGCCGCGAGGCGCGCGCCGCCGCCGCGCCCGTCCTGGCCGAGTTCGGCCTCGCCGGGTTCGAGCGGGCCCGGCCCGGCGAGCTGTCGGGCGGGATGCGCCAGCGGGTCGCGTTCCTGCGCACGCTGCTGGCCGGCAAGCCCGTCCTCTGCCTCGACGAGCCGTTCGGCGCGCTCGACGCGATCGCCCGCGCCGAGATGCAGCGCTGGCTGGCCGACGCGCTCGCCCGCGAGCCGCGGACCGTCCTGCTCGTCACCCACGACGTCGAGGAGGCGGTCCTGCTCGGCGACCGCGTCGCGGTCATGTCGCCGCGGCCGGGACGGGTCGTCGCCGACCTGCGCGTCGACGTGCCGCGCCCGCGGGTCGCCACCGACCCGGCCGTCGTCGAGCTGCGCGCCCGGGCGCTCGCCGCCCTCGGCGGGGAGGCGGCGGCGTGATCGCGCTCCTGCTCGTCGCGCTCCTGCTCGGCGCCTGGCAGCTCTACGCCGTCCACGGCCCGGTCGACGACCTCATCCTCCCCGCCCCCAGCGAGATCGCCACCGCCCTGTGGGAGGACCGCGCCCTGCTGTGGGACAACTTCCTCGTCACCGCCCAGGAGGTCGCGCTCGGGATCGTCGCCGCGCTCGTCGTCGGCTTCGCGTGCGCGACCGCCCTGCACTTCTGGCGCCCGCTGCGCCGCGCCACCTACCCGCTGCTCGTCGCCTCGCAGGCGGTCCCGATCGTCATCGTCGCGCCGCTGCTCATCGTCTGGCTCGGGTTCGGGATGGCGCCGAAGGTCGCGATCATCGCGCTGATCTGCTTCTTCCCCATCGTCGTCACCACGCTCGACGGCCTCGGCCGCGTCGACCGCGACACGCTGCGCCTGCTGCGCACGCTCGACGCGTCCCGCTGGGCGGCGTTCCGCTTCGCCGAGGCGCCGGCCGCGCTGCCGGCCGCGCTCAGCGGCGCGAAGATCGCCGTCGCCGTCGCGGTCATCGGCGCCGTCTTCGCCGAGTACTCCGGCTCGAGCGAGGGGCTCGGCCACCTCATCCTGCAGGCCATCCCCCAGCTCGAGACCGCCCGCGCGTGGGCGGCCGTCGTCGTGCTCGCCGCCTTCGCCGTCGCGCTCTTCTACGCGCTGGACCTCGCCCAGCGCCGCCTGCTGCCCTGGACCACGAACGAAAGGACATCGTGACCCGCCGGATCCTCATCGCGCTCCTGGCGGCGCTCGGCGCCGCCGCGCTCGCCGGCTGCGGCGAGAAGGAGGAGACGACGAGCGCGCCGCCCTCCAGCCAGGTGCGCCTCATGCTCGACTACTACCCGAACGCCGACCACGCCGGGATCTACGCCGCGCAGGGGACCGGCGCGTTCGAGCGCGCGGGGCTCGACGTCGAGCTCGTGACCCCGTCGGACCCGGCCGCGCCGCTGAAGCTGCTCGCCGCCGGGAAGGTCGACGTGGCGATCTCCTACGAGCCGGAGCTGCTGCTCGCCCGCGACCAGGGCGCCGACCTCGTCTCGATCGGGGCGCTCGTCCAGCGCCCGCTGACGTCGATCATGGCGCTGCCGAAGGGGAAGGTCCGCTCGGTCGCCGACCTCGAGGGCAAGACCGTCGGGACCGCCGGCATCCCGTACCAGTCGGCGTACCTGAAGACGATCCTCGACGAGGCGGGGGTCGACCCGGCCTCGGTGCGCGAGGTCAACGTCGGCTTCAACCTCGTGCCGGCGATGGTGTCGGGCAAGGTCGACGCGACGCTCGGCGCGTTCTGGAACGTCGAGGGCGTCGAGCTGCAGCGGGCCGAGCGCGACCCGGTGATCATCCCGGTCGACGAGGCCGGCGTGCCGACCTACGACGAGCTGATCTTCGTCGTGCGGGCCGAGACCGCCCGCGAGCGCGGCCCGTACCTGCGGGCGTTCCTGCGCGCCGTCGCCCAGGGCCACGAGGCGCTGCGCGAGAACCCGCAGGCCGGCATCCGGCCGTTGCTGGAGGCCAACCCGGACCTCGACCGGGCCGACACGCTCGCCGAGGTCGAGGCGACGCTGCCCGCGTTCTTCCCCGAGGACGACGAGCTGCCGTTCGGCTGGCAGGACGCGGCGGCGTGGGGCCGCTACGGCCGCTGGATGGTCGACAACGGCCTGCTCGAGAAGCCGCCGCTGCCGCGGTCGCTGACGAACGAGTTCCTCCCGGGCGCCGGGATCGAGCCGGCCGACGACCCGGCCGCCGCGAACTGAGCGGCCGCTACGCGGCGAGCGCCCGGTGGACGCGGCTGGCCCCGGCGAGCGCGTCCGCGCCCGCCAGGCCGGCCCACTCGCCGTACGGGGCGAAGAACGCCCGCACCTCGTCCTCATCGGCGCGCGCCGACGGGCGCCCGCCGGCGCGCAGCCGCCCGACGAGCTTGCGGTAGGCGAGGTCCCCGGCCGGGAGCTGGTCGTAGCGGCCCTGCCCGTGGAGGGCGAGGAACTCGACCGTCCAGGCGCCGACGCCGTGGATCGCGCGCAGCCGCGCCCAGCCGCGCTCGTGGTCGCCGTCGCGCAGGTCGACGCGCCCGGAGGCGACCTCGCGGGCGGCGCGGACGAGCGCGCCCGCCCGCGTCTGCGTCAGCCCGAGCGCCTCCAGCCGCGCCGGCGCGAGCGCGGCGACGGCCGCGGCGGCCGGCACGTCGCGCAGCGGCGGGCGCGAGCCGTCGTCGAGGCACGGCCCGGCGTGGCGGACGATCCGCCGCTCGATCTCGCTGGCCCGCTCGAAGTCGATGAGCTGCTCGCAGATCGCCCACGCGAGCGCCTCGAACGGCTCGGGGCGGCGGCGGACCCGCAGGTGCGGCAGCGCCCGCACGGCGCGGCCGATGAGCGGGTCGAAGCGGAAGCGGTCGTGGAACGGGCGCAGGTCGTCGTCGACGGCGACCGCGAAGCGCATCCGCGCGATCGCCTCCTCGGCGACGTCGCGGCGCGGCGCGCGGGCGGCGAACAGGACCCGCTCGCGCGCCGGCTGGGCGACGCGGACGACGGCCGGCTCGCCCTCGACGTGCAGCAGCCGCGACAGGACCCCGTCGCGGCAGCGCAGGACGCCGTCCTTGCCGCCGTGGCGCTGGAGCCGGAACGGCCACGGCGGGCGCACCTCGACGCGGACCTCGACCGCCAGCGCGTCGGGGTCGACGCGGGGCGCCCGGGCGGGCACGGCTGCCGCGGGCGGGCTCAGCGCCGGTCCACGAGGTGCACGTCGACGAGGAACGTGCGGGTGGCGACGATGTCGAGGCGGCCCCCGCGCCGCCGTCCGCCGAGGCGCAGCCGCGCCCGGCGCGGGCTGCGCGCGACCCGGGCCACGCCCCTGGCCAGGACGACCGCGGTCGCGCCGGCGACGAGCGACGCGCCGGCGACCGCCGCCGCCTGCACGGTCAGCGGGGCGACGGAGCGGCGCTCGAGCGCACGCCCCGGCTCGTCGCGGACGACGACGCCGTCCACGACCTCGGGCTCGGCCTCCACGGGCATGGGCTCATCGGCCATCGGCGGCGACCTTAGCAGCCGGCCAGGCGGTCCCGGCCGCCCGCCTACACGTCCCGCTCGTAGACGCGGTAGCGCTTGACGATCCGGCCGCCCATCGCCTCCATGCCGCGGTTCATCGCGTGGTTCGTCTCCAGGATCCAGCCCATCTCGCCCCACGAGTACCGCGTCCGCTCGCCGAGGTTGAACTGCTCGATGTACATCTGCGCGGCGACGCCGGTGTGCTGGAACTCGGGCTTGACGCCGAGGAACCCGACCCGGACGCGATCCATGATCCGCCTGCGCCGCAGGTAGTGCCACCAGCCGAACGGCAGCAGGCGCCCGTTCATCCGCTTGAGGACCTGGTTGATGTCCGGGATCGTGATGTTCACCGCGATCGGCTCGCCGTCCTTCTCGGCGACCATGAACCAGTCGGGGTCGAAGACGAGCTGCAGCTCGCGGGCGTAGGCGTCGAGGTCGGCCTTCGTGAACGGCACGAAGTCCCAGTTCTCGGCCCAGGCGGCGTTGTAGACCTCGCCGAACGCGTCGAGGTCGCGGCGCAGCGTCCGCCGCGTCATCTTGCGCAGCTTCACGCCGTGCTTCGTCTCGGCCTCCTCGGCGAGCCGGAACAGGATCGGCCGGATCCTGCTGCGGTCGGCGATCGACAGCTCCCACATGTAGAGGTCCATCGCCTTGCGCAGGCCCGCCTCCTCCAGCAGCCGCTGGTAGTACGGCGGGTGCCACGGCTGGCGGATCATCGGCTCGCGGTCGAACCCCTCGATGAGGATGCCGCTCTCGTCGTTCATCGTGAAGTCCATCGGGCCGAGCATCCGCGTGCGCCCGCGCGCCCGCAGCCACCCGGCGGCCGCCTCCAGCAGCCCGCGGACCGCGTCGGGGTCCTCCTCGGCCTCGAAGAACCCGAACATCCCGGTCGCCTCGCCGGGGTGCCGGCCGTCGTAGCTGAGGTTGTACTGCGCGCTGATGCGGCCCACGGGCCGCCCGTCGCGCCAGGCCAGGAACAGGCGCGCGTCCCCGTGGGTGAAGAACGCGTTGTGCCTGCGCGACAGGAAGAGGCGGCGCTCGAGCCGCAGCGGGGGCACCCATTGGGGAGAGGTAGAGTGCAGCCGGAACGGGAGCTCGATGAACTCCCGAATCTCGCGGTGCGACGCCACCGCCCGGATCTCAAGGCTCATATGCCCACCACCGTAGACGTCTTCGCCAAGGTCCGCGGGCACGAGCGCGCCGAGCAGCTGCGCGCCGCGCGTGAGGCCGACCTCATCCCCTACTTCCGACCGCTGACCGGCCCCGCGCGCCCGGTGACGGAGATGGAGGGGGCCGACCGCATCATGCTCGGCTCCAACAACTACCTCGGCCTGACCGGGGACCCGCGCGTGATCCAGGGCGCGCGCGACGCCCTCGAGAAGTACGGCACCGGCCTCACCGGCTCGCGGTTCCTGAACGGCACGACCCGGCTGCACCTCCAGCTGGAGGAGGAGCTGGCCGACTGGATGGGCACCGAGGACTGCCTCGTGTTCACGACCGGCCACCAGGCCAACCTCGGGACGATCGGGACGATCCTCGACCAGTCCGACACGGTCATCGTCGACTCCGGCGACCACGCGTCGATCCTCGACGGCGTCCTGCAGGCGCGGGCGAAGATGCGCCCGTTCCGCCACAACCAGCTCGACAAGCTGGAGAAGCAGCTCGACCGGGCCCAGAACGACGGCGGCGGCGTGCTCGTCGTCGTCGACGGCGTCTACTCGATGGAGGGCGACGTCGCCCCGCTCGTGGAGATCGCCGACCTCTGCCGCCGCTACGGCGCCCGCCTCATGGTCGACGAGGCGCACGCCGCCGGCGTCCTCGGCCCGCACGGCCGCGGCGCGACCGAGCTGCTCGGCGTCGAGGACCGCGTCGACCTGCGCATGGGCACGTTCAGCAAGTCGCTGGCGAGCTGCGGCGGGTTCGTCGTCGGCGACCGCGAGGTCATCGACTTCATCCGCATCAGCAGCCGCGCGTTCATCTTCACCGCCGCCGGCGTGCCGGCCGCGGTCGGCGCGGCGCTCGCGGCGCTGCGGATCATCCGCTCGCCCGAGGGGCCGGAGCTCATGGCCCGCGTGCTCGCGAACGCGGCCTACCTGCGGGCCGGGCTGAAGGAGCGCGGCTTCAAGACCGTCGACCACGAGATCGGCACCCCGGTCATCCCGATCCTCGTCGAGGACGACTGGAAGGCGGCGCTGCTGTGGCGCGCGCTCTACGACGCCGGCGTGTTCGTGAACGTCGCGATCCACCCGGCCGTCCCGCCCGGCGGGGCGCTGCTGCGCACGAGCGTCATGGCCACCCACGACACCGAGACGCTGGACCGCGCGCTCGACGCGTTCTCGGCCGTCAAGGCGGCCTTCGAGGAGGAGCACGGGCCGCTGCCGCGGCCGTGACCGGCCGGGCGCCGCGGGGCGCCCGGACCGAGCCTCGACCGTTGGTCGAGGGCTGGCGCGAAAAGTGCGCTCGGAGCGCATGAACCTCGTGGCCGCCGGTTGACCGTCCGGCTGTCACCGGCGTAGCGTTCCCGTCGCGTCGGCCGCGACGCGATGGGGGAGTGGAGAGCGCGGGCCGCCGACCGGAGTGGGTGTCGGCCGGCGGCCCGGTGGGACCCCGACTGGAGGCGTGCCCGAGGGGAGGCGGCTCCGTGCGCGCGGACGGCGAGTCCAGCAACGAGCGACGCCGGACGGCCGGACGGCCCGACGGCAGGGAGGAAGCATGACGGCGTCAGCACTCAACGCCTCAGGGCCCCAGCACCTGCGAGCCCTCCAGCGCGCGAACGAGGTCCGCCTCGCCCGGGCGGAGCTGAAGCGACGCGTGGCCGAAGGCGAGCTGACGGTGTCGGAGGTGGTGCTCACCTCCCCGTGGGAGGCGAGGAGCATGGCCATCGCCGACCTGCTCATGAGCCAGCGCCGGTGGGGACGGACGCGCTGCCGGCGCTTCCTCGCGCAGCTGCCGCTCTCTGAGACGAAGACGATCGGGTCGCTGACCCAGCGCCAGCGGCTGGCGATCGCCGAGCGCCTCGAGGCGGCCCGGTCCGGCGGGGCCGACGTCGGTGAGCGCGCCCGCTCCCGCCCGATGGCGGGCGCGGCCGCCTAGATGATTGATGCCACGCGAACTCAGGCGTTGAGGTCGGCGAACGCCCGGGTCGGGCGTCCGGTGAGCCAGTTGATCCAGATGCCGGCGCTGTAGGC
>JADGIB010000158.1 GCA_019683665.1 Solirubrobacteraceae bacterium | reverse complement strand
GGGGTGGGCCGCCCCCGGGGCCCCGGGGGGGCCGCCGGCGCCGCCCCCCCCGGCGGCCCCGGCATCCGCCCGCGCGGCGGATGCCGGGCGCCGTCCGGCCGCTTAGGATGGGCCGGTGACCGACCAGCCCGACCTGCGCGCCTCCGACGCCGACCGCGAGGCGGTGGCCAAGCGCCTGCACCGCGCCGGCGCCGACGGCCGGCTCGACCCCGACGAGCTCGAGGAGCGCCTCGAGCGCTGCTACGCGGCCAAGACCTTCGGCGAGCTCGACGCGCTCACCGCCGACCTCGGCCCCGACCGCCCGGACGGCCCGGCGTCCGCCGCGCCGGCGCCGGCCGGCGGCGCGGGCGCCCCGGCGCCCTGGGGCGGCTGGCGGCTGCGCTGGGGCAGCTGGGCGGGGACGTCCGTCCTGCTCGTCGGCATCTGGGCGATCACCTGCATCGCCTCCGGCGAGCTCCTCTACTTCTGGCCGATCTGGCCGATCGGCTTCTGGGCGCTCGGCAACGTCGCCGCCGGCCTCACCGGCTGGGGCCAGGGCGGCCAGGGGCGCGGCCGCCGGTAGCGCCGGGCGGTCGACCTCGCGGTCGCCGCGCGACCGAGGTCGACCACCCCCGCGCGGGGCGCCGACCGCTCCGGCGAGCGCGCCTACTCCTCGCTGGCCAGGACCGCGCCCTGCGCGTGCAGCGGCGGGCCGTTGGGGCCCTCGTCGGCCGCGGCGACGTTGCCCGCGCGGATCGGCTGGCGCGGCGCGATGCCGAGCTCCTCGCGCAGGTAGCGGTCGACCACGCGCGCGCACTGGCGGCCCTCGTTGATCGCCCACACGATGAGCGACTGGCCGCGGCGGGCGTCGCCGGCGGCGAAGACGCCGGGCTCGCTCGTCGCGTACGTCGGGGCCTTCACGTTCCCGCGCGGGTCCTTCGCGACGCCGATCTGGTCCAGCAGCTCCTGCTCGGGATGCAGGAAGCCCATCGCGAGCAGGACGAGGTCGGCCGGCTGCTCGGTCTCGGTGCCCGGGACCGGCTGGAAGTCCTCGGCGCGCGCGAGGTGGATGCGGCGCACGTGCCCGTCCTCGTCGCCGGAGAACCCGGTCGTCGCGATCGCGTAGCCCTGCTTGGTCACCTCGAGGGCCTCGCCCTCCTGGATCGCGTAGGACTTGCGGTACTTCGCCGGCCACAGCGGCCACGGCGTGCGGTCGTCGGGCCGGCGGTCCGGCGGGCGCTCGAGGATCTCGATCTGGGTGACGGACTTCGCGCCCTCGCGGATCGCGTGGCCGACGCAGTCGGCGCCGGTGTCGCCGCCGCCGATGACGATGACGTGCTTGTCGCGCGCGGTGATCGGCGCGATCAGCGACGGGTCGACCGGGACGAGCGGCTCGGGGCCCTCCTGCTGGGCGATCCAGCGGTTGCGCCCGTACAGGTACTCCATCGCGAAGTGGATGCCGTCGAGCTCGCGGCCCGGGACCGGCAGGTCGCGCGGGACGCGCGACCCGGTCGCCAGGACGATCGCGTCGAAGTCCTCGCGCAGCTCGGCGAACGTGACGTCGCGGCCGACGTCGACGCCCGGGCGCAGCTCGACGCCCTCGGCCGCGAGCTGCTGGACGCGCCGCTCGACGACCTGCTTCTCGATCTTGAAGTCCGGCACGCCGAAGCGGACCAGCCCGCCGAGCGCCTCGTCGCGCTCGAACAGGACGACCTGGTGGCCGGCGCGGCGCAGCTGCTGGGCGGCGGCCATGCCAGCCGGGCCCGACCCGACGACCGCGACGCGCGCGTTCGTCTCGAACTCGGGGCGCGGCGGGCGCGGCTGCACCCAGCCCTCGTCCCAGGCGCGGTTGATGATCGCGGCCTCGATCTGCTTGATCGTGACCGCCTCGCCCTCGCGGATCTCGAGGACGCACGCGGCCTCGCACGGCGCCGGGCACAGCCGCCCGGTGAAGTCGGGGAAGTTGTTCGTCGCGTGGAGCTGGACGATCGCGTCCTTCCAGCGCCCCCGGTAGACGAGGTCGTTCCAGTCGGGGATCAGGTTCCCGAGCGGGCAGCCGTTGTGGCAGAACGGCACGCCGCACTCCATGCAGCGCGCGCCCTGCTGGCTCAGCTCCTCGTCCGGGCGCTGGAGCACGAACTCCTTGTAGTCGGACGCCCGCTCGGCCGGCGGGCGCTCGATGATGCCGTGACGCGAGATCCTCAGGAACCCGCCGACCTCACCCATCCGCGGGCACCTCCTCGATCACGAACCCCTCGCCCCCGGTCGACGTGGCGGGCTCGGCGGTCTCACCTGCCGCGGCCGCCTCCTCGGCCGCGAGCTGCTCGAGCACGCGGCGGTAGTCGGCCGGGAACACCTTCACGAACTTCGGCAGCAGCTCGTCGAAGTGGTCGAGCACGCGCCGCCCCACCGGCGAGCCGGTGCGCTCGACGTGCTCGGCCACGAGCGACCGCAGCTCGATCGCGTCGGCCTCGTCGAGCTCGGTCAGGTCCGGCAGGATCGCCGGGTTGCAGCGCGAGCGGAACGTCCCGTCCTCGTCGAGCACGAACGCCAGGCCGCCGCTCATGCCGGCGGCGAAGTTGCGCCCGGTCGGGCCGAGCACGACGACGCGGCCGCCGGTCATGTACTCGCAGCCGTGGTCGCCGACGCCCTCGACGACGGCCTGGGCGCCCGAGTTGCGCACCGCGAAGCGCTCGCCGGCGAGGCCGCGGAAGAACGCGCGGCCGCTCGTCGCGCCGTACAGGACGGTGTTGCCGATGATGACGTTCTCCTCGGCGGGGAACGTCACGCCCTCCGGCGGGCGGACGGCGAGCACGCCGCCCGACAGGCCCTTGCCGGTGTAGTCGTTCGCGTCGCCGTGGAGCGTGAACGACACGCCGGGCGCCAGCCAGCCGCCGAACGACTGGCCCGCGGAGCCCTCGAAGGTGACGTCGATCGTGCCCTCGGGCAGCCCCTCGGCGCCGTGGCGCTTGGCGATGTGCGACGAGAGGATGCCGCCGACGCAGCGGTTGACGTTGCGCACCTGCATCCGCAGCCTGACCGGCGTGCCGCGCTCGATCGCGTCGCGCGCCTGCTCGACGAGCTGCCAGTCGAGCGCGTCGTCGAGCACCGGCTCCTGCGGGCGCACGCGCCGGCGCGGCGCGTCCGGCCCGAGGTCGGGCATCGTCAGCAGGTTCGTGAGGTCGATGCCGCGCGCCTTCCAGTGGTCGATCGCGGCGTCGGGCACGAGCAGGTCGGTGCGGCCGATCAGCTCGTCCACCGTGCGCACGCCGAGCGAGGCCATGATCTCGCGCAGCTCCTCGGCGACGAAGAAGAAGTAGTTGATGACGTGCTCGGGCTGGCCCCGGAAGCGCTTGATGAGCTCCGGGTCCTGCGTCGCGATGCCGACCGGGCACGTGTTCAGGTGGCAGGCGCGCATCATGATGCAGCCCGTCGCGATGAGCGGCGCGGTCGAGAAGCCGAACTCGTCGGCGCCGAGCATCGCGGCGATCGCCACGTCGCGGCCCGTCTTCAGCTGGCCGTCGGTCTGGACGGTGATCCGCGAGCGCAGGTCGTTGAGCAGCAGCGTCTGCTGCGTCTCGGCCAGGCCGATCTCCCACGGCACGCCGGCCGACTGGATCGAGCTGAGCGGGGACGCGCCCGTCCCGCCGTCGTGGCCGGAGATGAGCACGTGGTCGGCGTTCGCCTTCGCGACGCCGGCCGCGACCGTGCCGACGCCGACCTCGGCGACGAGCTTCACCGACACGCTCGCCTCGGGGTTCGAGCAGCGCAGGTCGTAGATGAGCTGCTTGAGGTCCTCGATCGAGTAGATGTCGTGGTGCGGCGGCGGCGAGATCAGGCCCACGCCCGGGGTCGAGTGGCGGATGCTGCCGATGTAGCGGTCGACCTTGTGGCCGGGCAGCTGGCCGCCCTCGCCGGGCTTGGCGCCCTGCGCCATCTTGATCTGGAGCTGGTCGGCGTTGACGAGGTAGTGGATCGTCACGCCGAAGCGGCCCGAGGCGACCTGCTTGATCGCCGAGCGGCGGTCGTCGCCGAAGCGGACGGGGTCCTCCCCGCCCTCGCCGGTGTTCGACTTGCCGCCGAGGTGGTTCATCGCCTTGGCGAGCGTCTCGTGCGCCTCGCGCGAGATCGACCCGAGCGACATCGCGCCGGTGGCGAAGCGCTTGACGATCTCCTTGGCCGGCTCGACCTCCTCGAGCGGGACCGGCTCCACGTCGGTGCGGAACGCCAGCAGCCCGCGCAGGGTCGCGCGGCGGGTGGCGTCCTCGTTGACCGCCCGCGCGAACTCCTTGTACTTCTCCCAGCCGGTGCCGTTCTGGGAGCGGACCGCGTGCTGGACGAGCGAGATCGTCTCCGGGTTCCACATGTGGTGCTCGCCGTCGCGGCGCCACGCGTAGACGCCGCCGACCGGCAGCACGTCGCCCTCCGGCGCCGGGTAGGCCCGCGCGTGGCGGTCGAGCGCCTCCTGGGCGAGGACGTCCATCCCGACGCCGCCGATGCGCGACGCGGTCCCGGTGAAGTGCTTGTCGATGAGGTCCTTCTCCAGGCCGACGGCCTCGAAGATCTGCGCCCCGCAGTAGGACTGGATCGTCGAGATCCCCATCTTCGAGATCGTCTTCAGCAGGCCCTTGCCGATCGCCTTGACGACGTTGCGCTCGGCCTCGTCGGCGTCGCTGACGCCGGGCACGCGGCCGTCGGCGACGAGCTCGTCGACGGTGTCGAAGAGCAGGTACGGGTTGATCGCCCCACAGCCGTAGCCGATGAGCGTCGCCATGTGGTGGACCTCGCGCGGCTCGCCGGACTCGAGCACGAGCGAGCACTGCAGGCGGTTGCCGGCGCGCACGAGGTGGTGGTGGACGGCGGAGACGGCCAGCAGCGACGGGATCGGCGCCCGCTCGGGGCCCATGCGCCGGTCGCTGAGGATGAGGACGTTCACCCCGCCCTGGAGCGCCTGGTAGGCCTCGTCGCACACGTCGGCCAGGCGGCGCGACATGCCCTCGGGGCCCTCGGCGACCGGCCAGGTGATGTCGATCGTGTGCGTGGCGAAGATGTCGTGCCCGGCCTGCTTGAGCTTCTCGAGCTCGAGGTTGCGCAGGATCGGCTGCTTGAGCACGAGCTGGTGCGCGTGGGTCGGGTCCTCCTCCAGGAGGTTGCCCTCCGGCCCGATCGCGCTCGCCAGCGACATGACGACCTCCTCGCGGATCGGGTCGATCGGCGGGTTCGTCACCTGCGCGAAGAGCTGCTTGAAGTACGAGAACAGCGGCGGGCGCTGGTCGGACAGGACGGCGAGCGCGCCGTCGTTGCCCATCGAGCCGATCGGCTCGGCGCCAGTCGAGGCCATCGGCGCGATGAGGACGCGCAGGTCCTCCTGCGTGTAGCCGAACGCGAGGCGCCGCGTGGTGCCCGGCTGCACGCCGGTCAGCGTCACGTGCGCGTCGGGCAGGTCCTCGAAGTGGACCTGGTGCTCCTCGAGCCACTTGCGGTACGGGCGCCGCGTGGAGATCTCGCGCTTGACCTCCTCGTCCTCGACGATGCGGCCCTGCTCGAGGTCGCAGAGGAAGATCTTGCCGGGCTGCAGCCGGCCGAGGCGCTTCACCCGCGACGGCTCGATGCCGAGCAGGCCGGCCTCGGAGCCGAGCACGAGCCAGCCGTCGTGGGTCTCGACCCAGCGGCCGGGGCGCAGGCCGTTGCGGTCGAGCGTCGCGCCGACGATGCGCCCGTCGGTGAAGCAGACCGCGGCCGGGCCGTCCCACGGCTCCATGAACGAGGCGTGGAACTCGTAGAAGGCCTTCAGCTCGTCGGTGAGGTCGTCGCGGTCGGCGAAGGCCTCCGGGATCATCATCATGATCGCGTGCGGCAGCGACCGCCCGGCGAGCATGAGCAGCTCGAGGACGTTGTCGAACGTCGCGGAGTCCGAGCCGCCCGGGCGCACGACCGGCATGACCTTCTGCAGGTCGCGGCCGAACAGCTCGCTGCGCAGCTGCGACTCGCGCGCCCGCATCCAGTTCACGTTGCCCATCAGCGTGTTGATCTCGCCGTTGTGGGCGATCACGCGGTACGGGTGGGCGAGCTCCCAGCTCGGGAACGTGTTCGTCGAGAAGCGCGAGTGGACGAGGGCCATCGCGCTCTCCATGCGCTCGTCGACGAGGTCGGGGAAGAAGCCCTTGACCTGGTAGGAGATGAGCATCCCCTTGTAGACGAGCGTCCGCGACGAGAACGACGTCACGTAGAAGTCGGGGCCGGCGGCCAGCTCGCAGACGCGCCGGATGACGTAGAGCTTGCGCTCGAAGGCGTCCTGGTCCTCGGTGTAGCCGTCGCCGGCGCCGACGAAGAACTGGCGCATGTACGGGCGCGAGCGGCTGGCGATCTCGCCGACGTGGGCGGTGTCGACGGGCACGTCGCGCCAGCCGAGGACGCGCTGGCCCTCGACGCGGGTGTTCAGCTCGAGCAGGTGCTCGAGCTTCTCGCGCCGCGCCGGGTCCTGCGGCAGGAAGCACATCGCGACGCCGTACTGGCCGCGCGGGGGCAGCTCGAAGTCGACGACCGACCGGAAGAAGCGGTCGGGCATCTGGATGAGGATCCCGGCGCCGTCGCCGGTGTGCTTGTCCGCCCCGGCGGCGCCGCGGTGCTCGAGGTTCTCCAGAGCCGTCAGGGCCTTCTCGATGACCTCGTGGCTGGCGACGTTGTCGAGACGGGCGACGAGCGCGACGCCGCACGCGTCGTGCTCGTAGCGAGGGTCGTACAACCCTTGGGGCTGGGGCATGTGAGGGTGGGGCATATGGAAGCGCTCCGGCGGCGGTAGAGCAGCTCAGGCGGAGCGAGAAAGCGTAGACCATCGGTCGCCCACCCCAAAGGCCGCACGACGCGGTACGGTCCCGTCCGCCTGCTTCCGAACGGCGGTTGAGTCGGCGGATCGGCGGGAACAGAGGACAGTGCGCATGCCCGACGTTCAGCTCACCCTGCCTGCTCGCGCCGAGAACGTGGCGGTCGTCCGGCACGCGCTCGGCGGGCTCGGCGAGGCGCTCGCACTGGACGCCCAGACGCTCTCCGACGTCAAGCTCGCGGTCACCGAGGCGTGCACGAACGTCGTCGTCCACGCCTACGGCGACGGCGAGGGCCCGATGGAGGTCTCGGTGTCGCTGGAGGGCGGGGTGCTGCGCGTGACGGTGCGCGACGAGGGCATCGGGATCGTCCCGCGCGCGGACTCGCCCGGCCTCGGGCTCGGGCTGCCGCTCATCGCGACGCTGACCGAGTCGCTGGAGCTGGGCAAGGCGGACGACGACCGCACGGAGGTGACGATGCTGTTCCGGCTGGACGGGGAGCGGCCGGCCGCGCGATGAGCGAGGCGTCGCTGCCCAACGGCGCCGTCGTCCGCGTGGCGCACGGGCCGCTCGTCGCCCCGGTGCTGACCCGCGTCGTCGGGATGCTCGCCGCGCGGGCCCAGTGCCCGGTCGACCGCCTCGACGACGCGCTGCTCGTGGCCGACGCGATCGCCGCCCACGCGCCGCGCCGCTCGGCGAACGGGCACGTCACCGTCCACCTCAACGCGGCCGAGGACGGCCTGGAGCTGCGCGTCCTCGACCTCGAGGACGGCGGCGGCGAGGGGCTGCTCGCCGACGCGGCGCTGCCGGGCGTCGGCAACGTGCTGGAGCGGATCGCCGATGACGTCGAGGTCGACGGCGACCAGCTCGTGCTCCGGCTCACCTTCGGATGACCGGTCGCGGCGGCCCGATCGCTGCCGGGGCGCCGACCGCTCATCGCCACGTGCCACAATGAGGAGCGGATGCCCCCGGAATTCGCACTGACCGAGGAGGCGATCGACGCGGACCGTCACGTCGTGGCCGTCCGCGGCGAGATCGACCTCTTCACGGCCCCCGAGCTCAAGCAGCGCCTCACCGACGCGATCGAGGGCGGCAGGACGCAGATCGTGGTGGACCTGTCGGAGACGACGTTCCTCGACTCCACCGCCCTCGGCGTCCTCATCGGCGCGGTCAAGCGCCTGCGCACCCGCGAGGGCTCGCTGGTGATCGTCAACGTCGACCAGAACATCGCCAAGACGTTCGAGATCACCGGGCTCGACCAGATCTTCACGATCGTGGGCGAGCGCGAGGCGGCGATCGCCGCGCTGGCCGAGCCGGCGTAGCGGCGCGCGCCGGGCTCCTGCCGCCCGCCCCACCC
>JADGIB010000157.1 GCA_019683665.1 Solirubrobacteraceae bacterium | reverse complement strand
CCGGGGCGCGGCGCGGGCGCGCGCGTGGCTGGGCCGGGCGGCGGGCGGGATCGCGCGCCCGCGCGTCGCGCTCGCCGGCGCCGCCGTGCTCGCCGCGATCGCGGTGTGGGGCCCGTCGCTGCAGCCGCTCAACCGGACCGACACCGCCGCCGCGGTCACGATCGCGCGGCTGCCGGGCGAGTGCCCGCGCGACCGCCGCGGGCCCGGGCGCATCGAGGTGGCGGGCGTGTGGAGCGGGGCCGAGGCGCACCGGTTCGCCCGGGTGCTGCGGCGCTTCGAGCGCGAGACCGGCGTGCGCGTCGACTACCGCTACGAGACGCGCAACATCGCCCCCAAGCTCCGCGCGCGCGTCGCGCGCGGGTGCCCGCCCGACGTCGCGCTCCTGCCCCAGCCGGGCCTCATGGCCGAGCTCGCGCGGGCGGGGGCGCTGCGGCCGCTGGACGCGGCGACGCGGGCGGCGGTGCGCGCCGGCTACAGCCCGGCCTGGCAGGCGCTCGGGACCGTCGACGGGCGCCTCTACGGCGTGTGGTTCAAGGCGTCGAACAAGTCGGTGCTCTGGTACCGGCCGCAGGCGCTGCGGGCCGCGGGCGTGACGCATCCGCCGACGACGTGGGACGAGCTCGTGCGCGTGGCCCGCCGGCTCGCCGCCGCGGGCATCCGGCCGCTGTCGGTCGCGGGCGCCGACGGCTGGCCGCTGACCGACTGGTTCGAGAACGTGTACCTGCGCACCGCCGGGCCGGAGCTGTACGACCGGCTCGCCCGCCACGAGATCCCGTGGACGCACCCGTCGGTCGTGCGGGCGCTGCGGCTGATGGCCGGCGTGATCGGCGACCCGAAGCTCGCGGGCTCGGCGCGCGCGATCGTCGGGCGCTCGTTCGAGCGGTCGGTGCGCGACGCGCTGACGGCGGGCGCCCACGCCGCGCTGCTGCACGAGGCCGACTTCGTCGGGGCCTACGCCGACCCCGGGCACGCGCGCTTCACCGCGTTCCCGGCGATCGGCCACGCGGCCGACGGGCTCGTCGTCGGCGGTGACGTCGCCGTCCAGCTCGCCGGCGCGGCGGCGGCGCGGCGGCTGATGCGCTTCCTGGCGACGGCGCGGGCCGCGGCGGCGTGGGCGCCCAGCGGCGGGTTCGTCTCCCCGCACCGGGGCGTGCCCGCGTCCGCCTACCCGGACGCGGCGAGCGCCCGCAGCGCGGCGATGCTCGCCACCGCGCGGACGGTCCGCTTCGACCTCTCCGACCTGCAGCCGCCGGTGTTCGGCGCGACCGCCGGGCAGGGCATGTGGCGCCTGTTCCAGGAGCTCGTGCTCCAGGGCCCGGACGGGGCCGAGGAGATCGCCGCCCGCCTGGAGACGGCGGCGCGCGCGGCGGGCGCGGGCGGCTAGGCGAGCAGCCGCGCGAGCGTGCGGGCCACCCACCCGGGGTCGCGCGTGAGCTGCCGCCAGGTGACGCGGACGGTGCGGTAGCCGGCGGCGGCGAGGTCGGCGTCGCGGCGGCGGTCGCGCTCGAAGGCCTCGGCGGTCCGGTGGAAGGCGCCGCCGTCGAGCTCGACGGCCAGCCGCCGGTCGGGCCAGTGCAGGTCGATCACGTAGGGGCCGAGCCCGTCGTTGACCCTCGGCGCCGACAGGCCGTGGGCGGCGACGAGCTCCAGCGCGCGCAGCTCCATCTCGCTGCGCGCGGCGGCGTGCTCGGGACGGAGGTCGCCCAGCGCGGCGAGCAGGGGCCGCAGCCCGCGGCGGCCGTGCGCGCGGGCGACGACGGCGTCGATCGCCCGCCGGTCGTAGCGCCCCTGCTGCTCGGCGGCGACGAGGTAGCGGTGGACGTCGCGCCGGGTCGCGACCTCGCCGAGGTCGAGCGCGGTGCGGGCGACCGTCGTGATCGGGATGCCGCGCAGGACGGTGCGCTCGCCGGGATGCAGGGCGCAGCGGTGCGCGTCGATGCGCGGATGGCCGCGCCCGCCCGCGCGCGGGGTCGTGACGTCGACGCGCGCCCGCGCCGTGGCGCGCAGCCCCCAGGCGGCCGCGGCGGAGCGGTGGGAGAGGACGGCGCCCGGCCCGCAGGCGAGGACGGCCGCGAGGTGATGGCCGTCGGGCGTGAGCGCGGGGTGGCCGACCGCGTACACCCCGCGGTGCAGCCGCACAAGCCAGCCGCGCTGGGCCCAGCGCGTGATCTGCGCCGAGGCGACCCCGTCCCGGGCGAGCTGCCACGTCGCGACCACCCCGTGCTGCCGGGCGGCCCGCTCGAGCACGATCCGCTCGGCACGTGTGGCGAGCTCCCTTCGAGGGGTGGAGGGAACTCGCCGCACGTCGGGCGGGTGGCGGGCCATGGCGCGAAGCGTGGCGGGCGAGGTGTCACGGCGGAGCGCCGGTTCGCGCACGAGCGGTGCCGAAACCGTTAGCATTCTGCCCGGGTATTGGCTGGCTGACCAACCAGGGGAGCGCGCGCTCATGTCCACCGACGTGTCCCGTCTCGAGGATCTGCTGCTCACCGAGCGCGAGCACTGGACCGACGGACCGCCGCACGAGCTGTTCGCGCAGCTGCGCGCGCAGTGCCCGGTCCACTGGACCGCGCGGATCACCGAGTACCCCGACGAGGACGGGTTCTGGTCGGTGACGACGGCCGACGACGTCCACGCCGTCAGCCGCGACTGGCAGACGTTCTCCTCCGAGCTGGGGGGCGTGACCGCGGTGACGGACTCGATCCTCCCGCTCGAGCTGCAGCGGGCGATGTTCATCGGGATGGACCCGCCCAAGCACGACCGGCTCAAGGCGCTCTTCCAGCGCGGGTTCACGCCGAAGCGGATCGCCCGGCACGAGGACGAGATCCGCGCGATCGCCGTCCGCGTCCTCGACGGGCTCGCCGGCCGCGAGACGGCCGACCTCGTCAACGACGTCGCCCAGCCGGTCGTCTCGCGCGTCATCCACAGCTTCATGGGCGTCCCCGAGGAGGACGACGCCGTCTGGGCGCGGCTCATGAACGCGATCCTCGGCGCCGGGGACCCCGACCTCAACCCCGAGGGGCCCGAGGCGGTGATGCAGCGCGACGTGCCCGAGATCTTCGAGCGCTGCCGGCAGCTCATCGCCGACCGGCGCGCGAACCCGCGCGACGACCTCACGAGCGTCCTCGTCCACGCCGAGGTCGACGGCGAGCGGCTCGAGGAGCACGAGATCGTCATGGGCTTCTTCCTCCTCGTCGCCGCCGGCAACGACTCGACGAAGGCGACGTACGCGAGCGCGATGCGCGCGCTCATCGAGCACCCCGACCAGCGCCGGCTCCTGCTCGAGGACCCGTCGCTCATCCCCGGCGCGGTCGAGGAGGCGCTGCGGATGTTCCCGGCCTTCGCGCACTTCCGCCGCACGGCCACCCGCGACACCGAGCTCAACGGCCGCCGCATCAGGGCGGGCGACAAGGTCGTCATGTGGTACGTCTCGTCCAACCGCGACGAGACGCGCTACGAGGACCCCGACCGCTTCGACGTGCGCCGCAACCCCGAGCACCAGGCGTTCGGCGCGGGCGGGCGGCACTTCTGCCTGGGCACCGCGCTCGCCCGCCTGGAGCTGCGGATCCTCATCGAGGAGACGCTCGCCCGCTACCCGGAGATGGAGCTCGCCGGGCGCCCCGTCCACGCGGAATCGCCCTTCATCAACCAGCTCAAGACGCTGCCCGTCCGGCTCGCTCCGTAGGCGGCCGCTGCTACGGTGGCCCTGGACCCAACCAGTGAGGGGGTGAGCCGCGTGCTCACGATCACCCAGAACGCGGCCGAGGCGCTCGACTCCATCCTCGCCTCGATCGCGGACGCGCCCGAGACCGCCGGCCTGCGCATCGCGCCGGGGACCGGCGAGAACGGACAACCCGGCCTGACGCTCCAGCTCGCCGCCGAACCGGCGCCGGGAGACCAGATCGTCGCCGGCCAGGGCGTGCCCGTGTTCGTCGACGCCGGCGTCGCCGAGGAGCTCGACGACAAG
Organism: Solirubrobacteraceae bacterium; assembly: GCA_019683665.1. Classification (GTDB taxonomy): domain Bacteria; phylum Actinomycetota; class Thermoleophilia; order Solirubrobacterales; family Solirubrobacteraceae; genus Capillimicrobium. The sequence goes on along the minus strand of JADGIB010000157.1, from coordinate 4,279 downwards.
GTGCTCGACGCCCAGGTCGAGGGCGGTCAGATCGGCTTCACGCTCGCGCAGGCGTGACCGTGCGGCGGGGGGGGGCGCGGGGGCCCCCCCCCCCCCCCCCCCGGCCGCTACAGCTCGACGATCGCGTCGCCGCGGACGTGGACGACGCGTGTCGCCCCGATCCGCGCGACCCGGCGGCGCGGGTCCGGCTGGGTGTGCCCGTGCAGCAGCCACCGCGGCCGGTGGCGCTCCACCCACGGGCCGAGCGCGGCGAAGCCGCGGTGGACCGGGTCGTCGGGCTCGTCGTCGACGCCGAGCGGCGGCGTGTGGGTGACGAGCACGTCGGCGGCCGGGAGGCGCGCGACGAGCGCCTGCGCCTGCGCCGGCGTCCACTCGAACGCCGACGCCCCGCGCGAGTAGGCGGGCGCGCCGGCGAGGCCGGCGAAGCGCACCCCGCCGACGTCGACGGCGCGCAGGTGGACGTCCTCGGCGCCGAGCCGGCCGAGCAGCCCGGGCGCGTCGTGGTTGCCGTGCACGCCGATCCGCGGCACGTCGAGGGTCGCGACGTCCGCGACCCACGCCGGCTGCAGGTCGCCGAGCAGGACGACGAGCGCGGGACGGTGCTCGGCGACGAGGTCGGCCACGGGACGGTGGGGCGGCGCGTCGGCCAGCGCGAGGATCCGCACCGTCGCCACGTACCCGCGACGGGCGGCGGCGACGCGCCGCGGCTCAGCCGGCGGCCGTGGTCTGCAGCTCGATCAGGCGCTCGGCGGCCTGGATCGCCTCGCTGCGGGTGCGGACGCCGAGCTTGCGCATCACGTTCTTGATGTGGCTGTAGACGGTGTCCTCGGTCAGGTAGAGGATGCGCGCGACGTCGCTCGTCTTCGCCCCGCTGACGAGCAGGTCGAGCACCTCCCACTCGCGCGGCGTGAGGTTGCTCTTCACCGGGCGGATGCCGGTGCCCGCCTCCGGGATCCTGCGGACGCGCTCGATCAGGCGCATCGTCAGCTCGCGGGAGATCGCCGCCTCCCCGCGCGCGACCGCCTCGAGCGCCTGGCTCACGGCCTGGACGCCGACGTCCTTGGAGAGGAACCCGCTCGCGCCGGCGCGCAGCGCGCGCAGGTCGACGTCGCCCTCGCCGCTGACCGCGAACACGACGACGCGCACCTGCGGCGCGTCCTGGCGCAGCTGGCGGGTCACGGCGATCCCGTCGATGCGGGGCAGCGAGATCTCCGTCAGCAGCAGCTCGGGACGGTAGTGGCGCACGAGCTCGAGCGCCTCCACACCGTCCGACGCCTCGGCGACCACGACGAACCGTGGTCGGCTCTGCAGCTCGTCGCGCACGACACGCCGCGCCAGCGGGTCCGGGTCCGCGATGACCACTCGCAGCCGCTCGGGCGGGTCAGGCAGCTTCTGAGCATCCCTGTCTTCGGCTATTGACATTGCGGCTCCCTGGGGAAGGGTGGCGCTCATCTCGATCCACCACCCAGTCGTGTGAGGAGGAACCGAACAGACTCCCCTGCCGTCCGGTCTCGCGGTGCCAGTCTACGGGCCCGGCGCACGCCGGATGGGGGAACTATCTCACCTGTGGAAAACACCGTGATCTCCGAGATTCCGTTGCTTCGGTTGACCTGCCGCCCCGGGGTGGGTTCCTCACCCAGCCGGGCGAGGAACCGTGAAGCTTCGCTTCACGTGTGGCCGTGCTCGCGGAGCTTGTTCGCGAGCCGCCGCTGCCCCACTTCGTCGACCGCGCCGCGCGGCTGAGCGGAGCCTCCGCCCGACCGCAGCTGCCGCGCGATCGCGACCGCCTCCTCCCGTGAGTGCGCGCCGAGCTTGGCGAGCACGTGCTTGATGTGCGTGCGGACCGTCTCGACCGCCAGCACGAGCCGGTCCGCGATCTCCTCCGTCGACGCCCCCTCGCACAGCAGGTCCAGGACCTGCCACTCGCGCGAGGTGAGCGGGCTCCACACGGGACGCATCCCGCTGCCCGCGTCGGGCGCCCGGCTCATCGCCTCCAGCACCTGGCGCATGAGCCGGCGAGACACCGCCGCCTCGCCCCGCCGGATGCCCTGGAGCGCGCGCACCAGCGCGTCGCTGCTGACGTCCTTGAGCAGGAACCCGGCGGCGCCGGCCCGCAGCCCGAGCAGCCCGACCTCGTCGTCGGGGGAGCTCGAGAACACGACCACCTGGACGTCCGGGGCCTCGCTGCGGATGCGGCGGGTGACCGTCACCGCGTCGACCCGCGGGATGCCGACGTCGAGGAGGACGACGTCCGGGCGGCGGCGCAGCGCGAGCGCCACGGCCTCCTCGCCGTTGACGGCCTCCCCGTCGATGCGGATGCCGGCGCCGACCGCGAGCGCCTCGCGGACCGCCGATCGCACGAGCGGGTCGTCATCGGCGACGAGGACCCGCAGCTCCGTCTCCTCACCAACGGTCACGGGGTCGGCGTTCACGGGACCGACGCTAGTCCTGGGCCCGCCCCCACCGCCCAGGAGATCGGGCCCCATCGGTGGGGAGGGGCTTCCGCCGGCGGGGTGAGCGAACCACCCCAGCCCGGGGCGCCCGGCGGCGGGTTCCTCCCCGGGCGACGGCACGCGGCTGCCCCCGGCGGGGAGCGGCTCTCCCGGAGGCGGGGCGGACCTCTGCGGACGAGGGGTGGCGATCCCGACCACCGCCTCCAGGAATGCTCCCGGCTCCGGCGCCCGCTCCGGACGTACGGTCGGCGACAGCGACGATGTCCCTGGCCGAGATCCACACCGAGCTGCTCGCCCGGCCCGCCGCCGACGCCGCCGAGCCGACGCTCGCTCCGGCGCGCCCGGCCTCGACGGCGTGGGACGGGCGCGCGCTGGCGGGCCTGTGCGCGACCGCCGACCTGGTCGCGCTCGGGATGGCGGCGGCGGTCGAGGCCGGCGGTCCGCGGGCGCTCATCGACGGCTCCCCGCTCGCGGTCCTGCCGGTCCTCGGCGCCGTCCTGCTCGCCGCCCGGGGGATGTACTCGTGGGGGATCGGCGGATCGCCGCTCACCGGCCTGTGGCGAGCGGCGGAGGCGGCCGCGATCGCCGCGATGGGCGCCGTCGTGCTCGCCTGCGCCCTGGGCGTCGAGCTCGAGGTGAGCCGGGCCGCGGCGGCCGCCGCGATCGGGTTCGGCGGGATCGCCGCCGGGCGTACCGCGCTGTGGGCCGGCCAGCGGCGGGCGCGCACGCGGCGGCTGGCGGCGCGGCCGACGTTCATCGTCGGGACCGGCTCGGTCGGCGCGCGGATCGCCCGCCGGCTGGCCGAGGACCCGCGCTACGGGCTGCGGCCGGTCGGCTTCGTCGACGCGCCGTGCGACCCGGACGGCGCCCAGAGCGAGCCGTCGCCGCTGCCGGTGCTCGGGTCGCTCGGGGACCTGCCGGCGATCGCGGAGTCGGTCGGCGCCCGGCACGCGATCATCGCGTTCTCGCCCGCCGCCCACGACGACTGCCTGTGGCCGGCCGTCCGCGACTGCGAGCGCCTCGGCGTGCGCGTGTCGATCGTCCCGCGGATGTTCGACGCGCTGAACGGGCGGATCGTCTACGAGCACGTCGGCGGGCTGCCGCTGCTCGGGGTGCGCCCGTCGGCCCGGCGCGGCGTCGCGCTCGCGGCGAAGCGGGCGATGGACGTCGCCGGCTCGCTCGTCGCGCTGCTGCTGCTGTGGCCGGTGCTGCTCGCGCTCGCGCTCGCGGTCCGGCTCGACTCGCCGGGGCCGGTCCTGTTCCGCCAGCGGCGGGTCGGCCTCGACGGCCGCGAGTTCGACGTGCTCAAGTTCCGCACGATGCGCTGCGAGCCCGAGCGGGGCCGCCGCGGCGCGTTCCAGCCCCCGCCGGGCCGCGCGCCCGGCGGCGTGGAGGGCGACGACCGCCGCACGCGCCTGGGCCGGCTCCTGCGCCGCACGTCGCTCGACGAGCTCCCGCAGCTGCTGAACATCCTGCGCGGCGAGATGAGCCTCGTCGGCCCGCGCCCGGAGCGCCCCGAGTTCGTCGCCCGCTTCGAGCGCGAGATCCCGCGCTACGGCGACCGGCTGCGGATGCGCTGCGGCCTGACCGGCTGGGCGCAGGTCCACGGCCTGCGCGGCCAGACGTCGCTCGAGGACCGCGTCGAGTGGGACAACTTCTACATCGAGCACTGGTCCCTCTGGCTCGACGTGAAGATCCTCGTGATGACGGTCGCGGCGCTGTTCCGCCCGGCCGAGGACTGACGGGCGCCGCCGCACGAGGGCCGGCCGCGGGGGGGGGGGGGTTGCCGCCCCCCGGGTGGGGGGGCCGCCCCCCCACGCCCCCCC
>JADGIB010000156.1 GCA_019683665.1 Solirubrobacteraceae bacterium | reverse complement strand
GTCACCGCCCTCCCCCAGCCCGGCAACGACCCGCCCCGGCTGGCGCGCCTCCCGCGCGACCGGGCGCTGCTGAACCGGTTCGGGTTCAACAACGCGGGCGCGGACGCCGCCGCCGCGCGCCTGGCCCGCCGCGACCGCGCCGCGGGCCTCGTCGGCGCCAACGTCGGCAAGTCGAAGGCGGCGCCGCTGGACGGCGCCGTCGACGACTACCGCCGCTCGACCGCCGCGGTCGCGCCGGTCAGCGACTTCCTCGTCGTCAACGTCAGCTCGCCGAACACGGCCGGGCTGCGGTCGCTGCAGGACCCGCAGGCGCTGCGCCCGATCCTCGAGGCGGTCGTCGCCGAGGCGCGCGGCCGCCCGGTGCTCGTGAAGGTCGCGCCCGACCTCGCCGACGAGGACGTCGACGCCGTCGTCGACCTCGCGCTCGAGCTCGGCCTGGCGGGCCTGATCGCGACGAACACGACGATCGACCGCTCCGTGCTCGGGCCCGACCGCGCCCGGGCCGACGCCGCGTTCGAGGGCGGCGGGATCTCCGGCGCGCCGCTGAAGCCGCGCGCGCTCGCCGTCCTGCGCCGCGCCCGCGCCCGCGCCGGGGACCGGCTCCTGCTCGTCGCCGCCGGCGGCGTCGAGACCGCGCAGGACGCCTGGGAGCGCATCCTCGCCGGCGCGACGCTCGTCGAGGTCTACACCGCCTTCGTCTACGAGGGCCCGGGCTTCCCGGCCCGCCTCGCGCGCGAGCTGGCCGCGATCGCGCGCGCGCAGGGCTACGCGCGCGTGCAGGACGCGGTCGGCGCGGGCGCGGCGCCGCCGGGGTGAGGTCGCGATCGCCGCTGCGCCCCGCGAGCGGCGATCTCGATCCACCCCCTGGATGCAGATCGCCGCTCGGGGCGCGGGACGGGCCGGGCCGGGCGGCGCGCTACGCCGTCTCGGCCACCGCCATCCCGTGGATCTCCTGCAGCGAGCGGACCTCGGCCTCGCCGCTCATCCGCGCCGCCCGGATCGCCCGCGCGGCCGCCAGGCCGCCCGCGAGCGTCGTGATGCACGGGACCCCGTGGGCGATCGCCGCGCGGCGGATCTCCCAGCCGTCGGAGCGGGCGCCCGAGCCGGTCGGCGTGTTGATGACGAGGTCGACGTCGCCGGCCTCGATGCGGTCGACGACGTGCGGGGAGCCCTCGCCGATCTTGTTCAGCGTCTCGACCGGCACGCCGTAGGGGCGCAGCGCCTGCGCGGTCCCCCGCGTCGCGACGATCGTGAAGCCGAGGTCGTGCAGCAGGAGGGCGATCCCGACCGCGGCCGCCTTGTCCTCGTCGGTCACCGACAGGAAGACGGTGCCGCTCGACGGCAGCGCCGACCCGGCCGCCGCCTGCGCCTTCGCGAACGCGGTCGGGAAGTCGGCGGCGATGCCCATCACCTCGCCGGTCGAGCGCATCTCCGGCCCCAGCAGCGCGTCGGTGCCGCTGAAGCGGTTGAACGGCATGACCGCCTCCTTGACCGACACGTGGCCGCCGCCCATCGGGTCGGCGGGCAGGCCGAGGTCGGCGATCCGCTCGCCGAGCATGATCCGGCAGGCCATCTTCGCCAGCGGCACGCCGATCGCCTTCGAGACGAACGGAACGGTCCGCGACGCGCGCGGGTTGGCCTCGATGACGTAGACGCGCCCCTCGGCGACCGCGAACTGGATGTTGATGAGGCCGACGACGCCGAGGCCGCGGGCGATCCCGTCGACCTGGCGGCGGATCTCCTCCAGCTCCTCGGCGCCGAGCGAGTGCGGCGGCAGCGCGCAGGCCGAGTCGCCCGAGTGGATCCCGGCCTCCTCGACGTGCTGCATGATCCCGCCGATCCAGGTCTGCTCGCCGTCGCACAGCGCGTCGACGTCGACCTCGATCGCGTTCTCGAGGAAGCGGTCGAGGTAGATCTCGCCCTGGGGCCGGACGCGCTCGAAGTAGGCGGCCAGGCCCTCCTCGGAGTAGACGATCTCCATCGCCCGCCCGCCGAGCACGTAGGACGGGCGCACGAGCAGCGGGAAGCCGACCTGCGGGGCGACGCGCAGCGCCTCCTGCGGCGACTGCGCGGTCGCGTACGGCGGCGCCTGGTAGCCGAGCTCGGCCAGCAGCGCGCCGAAGCGCCCGCGGTCCTCGGCCCGGTCGATCGCGTCGACGCTCGTGCCCAGCAGCGGCACCCCGGCCGCCTGCAGGCCCGCGGCGAGCTTCAGCGGCGTCTGGCCGCCGAACTGGACGATGACGCCCTCCGGCTGCTCGACCTCGACGACGCCGAGGACGTCCTCGAGCGTCAGCGGCTCGAAGTACAGGCGGTCGGACGTGTCGTAGTCGGTCGAGACCGTCTCCGGGTTGCAGTTGACCATCACCGCGTCGCGCCCGGACTCGCGGACGGTCATCGCCGCGTGCACGCAGCAGTAGTCGAACTCGATCCCCTGGCCGATGCGGTTCGGGCCCGAGCCGAGGATGACGACGCTGCGGTTGCGCCCGCGGTCGACCTCGCTCGCGCGGCGGCGCTCCCAGCCCGAGTAGTAGTACGGCGTCTCGGCCTCGAACTCGGCCGCGCACGTGTCGACGGCCTTGAAGCTGCGCTCGCCGGCGAACACCGCGTCGGGGTCGGTCGCGACGGCGTGCAGCTCGCGCAGGAACCACGGGTCGATCCCGGTCCGCGCGTGGAGCTCCTCGATCGCGGCGCCGCGGCGCAGCGCCTCCAGCAGGACGTCGTAGCGGTCGGCGCTCGGCTGCTCCAGGCGGGTCAGCAGCTCCTCGAGCGTCCCGTCGAGCTTCGGCGCCGCGTCGAGCTCGCGCGAGCGCATCGCCTTCAGGAACGCCTGCCCGAACGTGCGGCCGATCGCCATCGCCTCGCCGACCGACTTCATGTGCGTCGTCAGCCCGGCGTCGACGCCCTGGAACTTCTCGAACGCGAACCGCGGCCACTTCACGACGACGTAGTCGATCGTCGGCTCGAAGGCGGCCGGGGTGCGGCGCGTGATGTCGTTGTCGATCTCGTCGAGCGCGTAGCCGACGGCCAGCCGCGCCGCGATCTTCGCGATCGGGAACCCGGTCGCCTTCGACGCGAGCGCCGAGGAGCGCGACACGCGCGGGTTCATCTCGATGACGAGGATCTCCTCGGTCCGCGGGTTGACCGCGAACTGGACGTTCGACCCGCCGGTCTCGACGCCGACGGCCCGGATGACCTTGAACGCCTGGTCGCGCAGCTTCTGGTAGAGCCGGTCGGGGAGCGTCTGCTGCGGCGCGACGGTGACCGAGTCGCCGGTGTGGACGCCCATCGGGTCGACGTTCTCGATCGAGCAGATGATCACGCAGTTGTCGTTGCGGTCGCGCATGACCTCGAGCTCGAACTCGCCCCACCCGATGACCGACTGGTCGATGAGGATCTGCCCGATCGGCGACGCCTCCAGGCCGCGCGCGGCGACGGCGCGCAGCTCGTCGGCGTCGTGGGCGACGCCGCCGCCCTGGCCGCCGAGCGTGTACGCGGGCCGGACGATGACCGGGTAGCCGTTCTCCTCGGCGAACGCGAGCGCCTCGTCGACGGCGTGCGCGATCCCGGACGCCGGCATCCGCAGGCCGGCCTCCTCCATCGTCCGGCGGAACAGCTCGCGGTCCTCGGCGCGGCCGATCGCCTCGTAGTCGGCGCCGATGAGCTGGACGCCGTAGCGCTCGAGCGTCCCGTCCTCGTACAGCGCGCGCGCGAGGTTCAGCGCCGTCTGGCCGCCGAGCGTCGGCAGCAGCGCGTCCGGCCGCTCCTTGGCGATGACCTGCGCGACCGGCCCGGGCAGCAGCGGCTCGACGTAGGTGGCCGTCGCGAACTCCGGGTCGGTCATGATCGTCGCCGGGTTGGAGTTCACGAGGACGACCTCGTAGCCCTCCTCCAGCAGGACCTTGCAGGCCTGCACGCCGGAGTAGTCGAACTCGGCCGCCTGCCCGATCACGATCGGCCCCGAGCCCAGGACGAGGATCTTGTGGATGTCGTCGCGCCTAGGCATGTGCGATCTGCTCCAAGAAGCGGTCGAAGAGGTACAGCGAGTCGTTGGGGCCGGGGCCCGCCTCCGGGTGGTACTGGACGGTGCCGCCGGGGACGTCGAGCAGCGTCAGGCCCTCGACGGTGCGGTCGTAGAGGTTGATGTGCGAGAGCTGCGCGGCCCCGAAGTCGGTCTCCCAGCGGACGGGCTCGTCGGTCTCCAGGCGGTGCTGGCCGCCGGGGCCGACGACGGCGAACCCGTGGTTCTGGGAGGTGATCTCGACGGTGCCGGTCTCGAGGTCCTTGACCGGGTGGTTCGCGCCGCGGTGGCCGAACGGGAGCTTGAACGTCTCCAGCCCGACCGCGCGCGAGAGCAGCTGGTGGCCGAGGCAGATCCCGAACGTCGGCTTCGTGCCGATGAGCTCGCGCAGCGTCTCGACGACGTAGCCGAGCGCGGCCGGGTCGCCGGGGCCGTTGGCGAGGAAGTAGGCGTCGCCGCCGCGGGCGGCCAGCTCGGCCGCGCTCGCCGTGCACGGGTGCAGCTCGACGCGCGCGCCGCGGGCCACGAGGTTGCGGACGATCGAGCCCTTGATGCCGGTGTCGATCGCGACGATGAGCGGGCCGTCGTTGCCGGCGCCGTGGAGGATCGGCTCGGCCGGGGTGACCTCGCGGGCGAGGTCGAGGCCGGCCATCGGCGCCTCGGCGCGGACGTGCTCCATCGCCTCGGCCTCCGGCATCGACGCCGGGAAGATCCCGCCGCGCATCGAGCCCTTGTCGCGCAGGTAGCGGACGACGGCGCGGGTGTCGACGCCGGTGAGCGCGGGGACGCCCTCGCCGGCGAGCCAGTCGAGCCAGCCGCCCTCGGCGCCGGGCGCGTCGGCGTGGTTGACGGCCGAGCGCATGACGACGCCGCGCGCGTGGACCGCGTCGGACTCCATCGCCGACCGCCGCACCCCGTAGTTGCCGATGTGCGGGTAGGTGAAGACGATGATCTGGCGGCGGAACGAGGGGTCGGTGACCGACTCCTGGTAGCCGCTCATGCCGGTGGTGAAGACGACCTCGCCGGTGACGTGGCCGGAGGCGCCGGCCGGGTCCCCGTCGAAGCGGGTGCCGTCCTCGAGCAGGAGGTAGCTCACGGGCGCACCTCGCTCAGCGCGAAGGACCGCTCGCGGTAGGCGACGGCGCCGGCGGCGACGGTCAGCAGGACGCGGCCGTTCAGCTCGCGGCCGGCGAAGCAGCAGTTCTCCGACCGCGACTCGTAGCCGCTCTCCCCCACGAGCCAGGTCGCCTCGAGGTCGACGAGGCAGAGGTTCGCGGGCGCGCCGGGCGCGATCGTCGGGACCGGCAGGTCCATGAGCCGGGCGCCGGCGGTCAGCCGCTCGACGAGCACCTCGAGCGTGAGCACGCCGGGCCGCACGAGGCCGGTGTAGACGGCCGCGAACGCGGTCTCCAGGCCGGTCGTGCCCATCGGCGCCTCCTCGAACGGCGCGTCCTTCTCGAACGTCGCGTGGGGCGCATGGTCGGTGGCGATGCACTCGATCGTGCCGTCGCGCAGGCCGGCGATCACCGCCTGGCGGTCGCGCTCGGTGCGCAGCGGGGGGTTCATCTTCATGCGGGTGTCGAGCGTCAGGACCGCCTCGTCGGTGAGCAGGAGGTGGTGCGGCGAGGCCGCGCCGCTCACCGGCGCGCCGGCCGCGCGGGCGGCCGCCAGCGCCTCGACCGACTGCCAGGCCGACAGGTGCTGGAAGTGCGTGCGCGCCCTCTCGTCGAGGGCGAGCGCGGCGTCGCGGGCGACCATCGTCGACTCGCCGACCGACGGGTAGCCGGCCAGGCCGAGCCGCGCGGAGACCTCGCCCTCGTGCATGACGCCGCCGGCCGACAGCGTCGGGTCCTCCTCGTGGAGGGCGATGACGCCGCCGCACAGCTTCTGGTAGCGCATCGCGCGGCGCAGGATCCCGGCGGAGACGACCGGCCTGCCGTCGTCGGTGAAGCCGATCGCGCCCGCCTCGCGCAGCTCCTGCATCTCGGTCAGCTCCGCGCCCTGCAGGCCGCGGGTGATCGCGGGCATGAACCCGACCGGGATGCGCGCGTCGCGCTGCGCCTCCTCGCGCACCGCGTTCAGCAGCGGGGCGTTGTCGAGCACCGGGTCGGTGTTCGGCATCGCGACGACCATGCAGTAGCCGCCCGCCGCGGCGGCGCGGGTGCCGGTCTCGATGTCCTCCTTGTGCTCCTGGCCGGGCGTGCGCAGGTGGACGTGCGGGTCCACGAAGCCCGGGAACAGGTGGCGGCCCTCGCCGTCGACGACCTCGGCGCCCGCAGGCACCGCGGCGTCGCCGGGCGGGGTGATCTCGGCGATCTCGCCGTCGCGCACGACGACGTCGTGCGGGGCGTCGATGCCGGCGTTCGGGTCGAGCACGTGCGCACGGCGCACGACGAGGGTGGCGTCCGGGGCGGGGGCCCGGACGAGTCGCGGCGCGGCCATCAGGCGAGCACCGGCCCCGGCGTGGCGGGCTCGGGGGCGTTCGCGCGCGCCCCGGCCAGCAGCTCGTACAGGACGGCCATGCGCACGACGACGCCGGCCTCGACCTGGGCGGTGATGACCGCCTGGGGCGAGTCGACGACGTCGCCGCTCAGCTCGACGCCGCGGTTCACCGGGCCGGGGTGCATGAGCACCTGGCGCGGCCCGAGCCGGCGGCCGTCGATCTGGTAGTTGGCCACGTACTCGCGCAGCGACGGCACGTAGCTGTCGCGCATCCGCTCGCGCTGCATCCGCAGCGCGTAGACGACGTCGGCCTCGCGCAGCTCGTCGAGGGTGAAGCGCACGTCGCAGCCGAGCGCCTCGATCCCCCGCGGGATGAGCGTCGGCGGCCCGCAGACGGTGACGTGGGCGCCCATCTTGGTGAACGCGAGGATGTCGGAGCGGGCGACGCGCGAGTGCTCGATGTCGCCGACGATCCAGATCCGCTTGCCGTCCAGCGCCCCGAGCCGGCGGGTGAGCGTGTAGACGTCGAGCAGCGCCTGGGTCGGGTGCTCGTGCTTGCCGTCGCCGGCGTTGACCACCGCGGCCGGGGTCCAGCGGGCGACCATCGCGGCCGCGCCCGCGTGCGGGTGGCGGATGACGATCGCGGCCGGGTCGTAGGCCGACAGCGTCTGGACGGTGTCCTTCAGCGACTCGCCCTTCTCGACGCTGGAGCCGCTGGCGGCGAAGTTCGTGACGTCGGCGCTGAGGGTCTTGGCGGCGATCTCGAAGCTCGACCGGGTGCGGGTCGAGTTCTCGTAGAAGAGGTTGAGGACGCGGCGGCCGCGAAGCGTCGGGAGCTTCTTGATCTCCCGCCCGGAGGCCTCGGCGAACGAGGCGGCGCGGGCGAGGATCCGCTCGATCCCGTCGCGGTCGAGGTCCGCGATCGACAGCAGGTGTCGGGGCATCAGACGGCGGCCTCCTGGCGCTCGGAGATGGTGACCTCGTCGACGCCGTCGAGCTCCTCGACGCGGACGTTGACGCGCTCGCGGTGCGAGGTCGGGAGGTTCTTGCCCACGTAGTCGGGGCGGATCGGCAGCTCGCGGTGGCCGCGGTCGGCGACGACGGCGAGCTGGACGCGGGCGGGGCGGCCGTAGTCGAACAGCGCCTCGATCGCGGCGCGGACGGTGCGGCCGGTGTAGAGGACGTCGTCGACGATCACGACCGTCCGGCCGTCGACGTCGAAGTCGAGGTTCGTCGCGTGGACCTCGGGCTCGGCGGCGCGGGTGCCGACGTCGTCGCGGTAGAAGGAGATGTCGAGCGCCCCGAGCGGGATGTCGGCGTCGAGGAGGCCGTCGACGAGGCGCTTCAGGCGGGCGGCGAGCGGTGCGCCGCGGCGGTGGATGCCGACGATCGCGAGCCGGTCGGCGTCGGCGTTCTTCTCGACGATCTCATGCGCGATGCGCACGAGGGTTCGCCGCATGTCGTCCTGGTCGAGGACGACCTTGGGGTCTGCCATGGTTGTCCGTCCTTCCTGGCCTCACGGGACCGGGTTAAAGGAACTCTGCGACCGACTGTAGCAACGGGCCCGGCGGCGCCCGGGCGCCGGCCTCGACCCTCCACCCGGTGCCGGCCGCTGGATGGTGACCGCCAGCCCAGCGTCCGAGCGGGTGGCGGCGCGGGCCGGGCCGGCCGAGGCCGTCGCCGGATCGGGGCGCTCCGGCTCGCTGACCGGGGCGTGCTGGCGGCGCGGGCCGGGCCGGCCGAGGCCGTCGCCGGCCCCGGGGGGCGGGCGGGGCGGGGGGGGGGGGGGGGTTTAGACATATGGCGGG
>JADGIB010000003.1 GCA_019683665.1 Solirubrobacteraceae bacterium | reverse complement strand
GCGTCACCCCGACGCGGGCGACGTGCAGCGACAGCCCGTCGCGCTCGAGGCGCAGCTCGTCGACCTGCGACTCGTCGATGATCCGCAGGATCTCGCGGACGTCCTCGTCGGTGAGCGCCATCGACCTCAGCGCTGTCCGCCGCCCGCCGGCTTCACGCCGAACGTGGCCATGACCATCGACAGGGCGTCCCCGCCGGCGGGCGCCGGCGGCTTCTCGGCGGGCGGCGCCGTCGTCACCGGCCGCGACTGGACGATGTAGACGCCCTCCGGCGGCTGCGCGCCGCGCGCGATCGCCCACTCGATGTCCTGGGCGCTGCCGAAGAAGCGCTCGACCCGGCGGGCGACGTCGACGAGCGCGGCGATCGCCGCGTCGTCGAGGCAGCGCACGTCGCGCCGCTCCGCGGGCACGTCGACGCGCACCGCGCCGCGCCCCTGCGGGTCGGGCACGTACTCGACCTCTTTGCTGTGGACCTGCTCGCGCACGACCTCGCCCGTGACCTTGCTGACGAGCAGGTCGTCGGGGGTCACCTCGCCGCCGACGACGGCGAGCCCCAGCCCCCAGGACGCGTTCAGGGCGATCATCGAGCGGTCGCCGCTGACCGGGTTGCAGGTGAACATGACGCCCGACACGGCGGCGTCGACCATGAGCTGGACGGTGACGCCCATCGCCGGCTCGGGCGCCGACGCCAGCCGCGCCCGGTAGCTGATCGCGGGCGGGCTGAAGAGGCTCACCCAGCAGTCGCGGACCGCGTCGCAGACGTGCTCGACGCCGCGGACCCACAGGTACGTCTCCTGCTGGCCGGCGAACGTCGCCTCGGAGCTGTCCTCCCCCACCGCGCTGGAGCGGACGGCGACCGGCGGCTCCTCCTGCCCGGCCGCCTTCGCGACCTCCGCGTAGCGGGCGGCGATCTCCTCCTCGACCGCGGCCGGGACCGGCGCGAAGCGCATCGCCTCGCTGATCGTGCGCGACGCCGCCGACACCGAGTCGACGTCGCCGACGGTCATGTGCGAGAGCGCGTCGTCGATCGTCCGCTGCAGGCCCGACTCGCGCACGAACGCGTGGAACGCCGCGGTCGAGAGGGCGAAGCCGGGCGGGACCGGGATCCCGCCCGACAGCATCTGACCGAGGCTCGCGCTCTTGCCGCCGAACGCCGGCTCGTCGGCGCTGCGCAGCGCGTCGAGCGTCTGGGTCAGCGGCGCCTCAGCCATCGGCGTCCTCGAGGATCGTGACGACGCCGTTCGTGCCGTCGACGCGCACGCGCTGGCCGGTCTTGATCGTCGCGGTCGCGCGGCCGGTGCCGACGACGGCCGGCAGGCCGTACTCGCGGCAGACGATCGCCGCGTGCGACATGACGCCGCCGACGTCGGTGACGGTCGCCGAGATCTTCGAGAAGATCGGCGCCCAGGCCGGGGACGTCGCGCCGCAGACGAGGATCTCGCCCTCGCGCACGTCGCCGATCTGGTCGACCGAGCGCACGACCCGGGCGACGCCCTCGACCGTGCCCGGCGAGGCGGGCGCCCCGCTCAGCGTCGAGCCGCCCTCGACCTGGCTGGCCCAGTCGCGGATCCGCTCGTCGGTGATGCCCCAGAGCATGATCAGCGTCGGGTCCATGACCTTCTCGGGCGGGGTGCCGAGCGCCGGCGGCGGGTTCCACTGCTTGAAGCGCTCGAGGATCTCCTTGCGCCGCGCGACGATCGGCGGCCAGTGGCTCGGGCCCGCGGGCTGGCCGCCGGTGGCCCAGGTGAGCGTCAGCTCGTCGAGCGCGGAGGCGACCTCGTGGCGGGTCAGGTGGAAGACGTCCTCGCCGTCCTCGAGGAACCCGTGACGGGCCAGGAGCGCGCCGAACTCGCGGATCTTGTTCCACCAGCTCGTGAGGAACCAGTAGTCGCAGAAGAACTTGTGCTCCTCGACGTACGGGAACACCCGGCGCGACAGGTTCAGCAGGTCGTCGAACGTCCTGCGCTGCGACTCGTCCAGCAGCTCGCGGTAGCCGTCGGCGAGCCGGTCGCGCTCCTCGCGGATCTGCTCGGTCGGGCGCTCGATCTCCTGGCCGGCCCGGAGCGCGGCGACGTGGCCGATGAGCGACGCGTACGGGATCGCCGGCTCGTCCAGCCACGAGCGGTAGAAGTGGTAGAGGCCGTCGCCGGTGGCCATGTGGAACCACGGCTCCTTGACCTTCTCGAGCTCCTCCAGCCACTCCCGGCCCGCCTCGGACTGGGCCAGCTCGGCGTCGATCTCCTCCGGCGTGCGGCCCTGGCGGAAGGCGCCGTCGACGCCCTTCTCGATCGCCAGCCGGGCCAGGCGCCGCAGCTCCTGGTCGGGGCGGAAGAGGATGACGTCGATGCCCGCGACCATCTGCGCGATGTGCTGGTCGGGGATGTCGGGCAGGTTCGCCTTGCAGAACTCGGCGAGCGTCTGGTAGGCGCCGTAGCCGAGCAGCAGCAGCTCGAAGTGGTGCTGCCACATGAGGTCGCCCATCCGCAGCGTGCGGCTGTAGGCGTCCTGCACGCGGTAGAAGCTCGTGTTCTGCTCGCCGCGGACGACCTCGTCCGGCTCGTACTCGGGCAGGTCCGGGACCTCGAGCTCCGACAGCTCCTTGATGAGCTGCTCCATGTTCGAGCGCCACGTGCCGTAGAGCTCGTCCCAGTTCTCGTAGTAGTAGCCGGCGCGCTTCTGGAAGACCTCGGCGCGCTCGGCCACCTTCTCCGGGTCGAGGACCGGGTTGCCGGTGATGTAGATGTAGCCGTTGACGACGCGCCAGTCGATGCCCATCGCCGGCGGCACCGCGAACACGCGGTTCTGCCACGAGCCGATGCCCTGGTAGGGCGAGTCGATGCAGATGACGTCGAAGGCCGGCATCGGCTCGGGGAAGTGCATCGAGTTCCAGAACCAGAACCGGCCCTCGTCGGCCTCCCGGCGCGACTCCAGGAAGCGGCCGTAGTACGGGTACATCTCCTCCCAGCCCTCGCAGCCGGGCAGGGTCTCCACCTCGTACGGGCTCGGGAAGGACCCGGTGGCGGGCGTCGTCGATGCCATGCGTGCTCTCCTCCTTGCTTCCCGCCGATGGTAGGCGCGCACGCACGTGCGCAGCTAGCACGCGCGCGCACACCTCCTGTGCCGAGAGCGAACAGTTGGCCCGCCGGCGTCAGCCCCAGACGGTCTCGGCCACCTCGGCGACGAGCCGCAGCTTGCGCTCCTGGTCCTCCTGCGTGATCGGGTTGCCGAAGACGACCGAGGCGAACCCGCACTGGGTGGAGACGCCGAGCTGCTCGCGCGGGAAGCGGCGGGCGGCGTCGTCGATGCGGCCGGCGATCGCCTCGCGCGACTCGTCCTCGGGGCGCTTCGTCGAGACGAGGCCGAGGACGACCTGGCTGGCGTCGGGCGCCTGCGCGATCGGGTCGAAGCTGCCGGAGCGCTCGTCGTCGTACTCGAGCAGGTAGGCGTCGAACGCGTGGGCGCGCTTGAACAGGGCCTCGGCGATCATGTCGTAGCCGCCGCTGGCCATCCACATGCCGGCGTTGTTGCCGCGGCACAGGTGGATCGCCAAGCGCACGCCGGTGATCCCGTCGACCATCGAGTTGATGATGTCGATGCCCTCGGTGAGCATCCGCTCGGGCGGCATCCCGCGCTCCTCGGCCCACTCGCGCACGCGCGGGTCGACGAGCGTCGCCAGCTCCGGCGCGTCGACCTGGATGTACTCGCAGCCGAGCGCGACGAGCTCCTCGATCTCCGAGCGCCCGATCTCGGCGCCGGCGGCGAACATCTCGAACGCGTCCTGGTAGACGGCCGTCGTGTAGCGCGGGTTCCACAGCCCGAAGAGCATGAGCGGGCTGGGGACGGTGACCTTCAGCGGCGTGCGCGCCCGCGCGCGGGCGTAGCTGTACTCCTCGGCGACGAGCGAGCGCTTCTTGCGCAGCGGGCCGGTGACCGCGGTCTCCAGCACCCAGTCGAGCTCGCCCTCCGGGTTGGCCCACGGCATCGGGTTGCCGTGCTCGACCACCTCGATGCCCTCGACCGTCTCGGTGATCGGGCCCATGAACATGAACCGGCGCATCTCGCCGTCGGTGACGACCTCGACCCCGGAGGCCTCCTGCACGGCGATCACCTGGTCGACGGCGCGGTCCTCGATGCGCTTGAACTCGGCCGCGCTCAGCGTCCCCGCCTCGAGCGCGTTGCGCGCCTCGATCAGGTACGAGGGCCGCAGCATCGACCCGACGACCTCCGCTCGGTACATCTCCCCTCCTGTCTCGGTTCCGTGCGAACGGGCGCGATCGTACGGTCGCCCCGTCCGCCGCGCTGGCCTGCACGCGCCCAGCGCTTTGCCGAGCGCGCACAGTCGCGGCCGCTGCGGCCGCCGGCGCTCCGGCAGCCGCCGCTGCGGCCCGTCCGGGGCGGGCTCGGGCCGTCGCGGGACACCGCCCCCGACAACGGCCGAGGCCCCGCACGGGGCGGGGCCTCGGATCAGCCTGATGGGCGGCGGTCGGCGCTCAGCCGCGCGCGATGCGCAGGAACGCCTCCCAGCGGCGCTTGTCGCGCTGCGCGACGCGCTGCGCCTCGGAGTCCTTCTCGGCGCCCTTGAGCGTCTCCTCGGCCTGAGACAGCCGCTGCTCGAGGTCCGCGACGTCGAGCTCCTCGGGGGCGTGCGCCTCCTCGACGAGCACGAGAGCGCGGTTGTCGGCCACCTGCAGGTAGCCCTCGCCCTGCGCGAAGCGGACGACCTCCGACTCGGAGCGGTACAGGCGCAGCTCGGTCGGGTCGAGCATCGCCAGCAGCGGCTGGTGATGCGCGAGCACGCCGATCGAGCCCGCGACCGTCCGCGTCGAGAGCATCTCGACCTCGTCGTTGAAGACCTCGCCCTCGGGGGTGAGGACCTCGACCTGGAACTTGGACCTGGCCACCGGCTAGCCCTTGCTCGCCGCCTCGACGACCTCGTCGATCGTGCCCCTGAGCAGGAAGTACGACTCCGGGATGTCGTCGTGCTTGCCCTCGAGGATCTCGCGGAAGCCGCGGATCGTCTCGGCGATCGGCACGTACGCGCCCGGCGTGCCGGTGAACTGCTCGGCGACGTGGAACGGCTGCGACAGGAACCGCTCGATGCGCCGCGCGCGGGCGACG
This sequence comes from Solirubrobacteraceae bacterium, assembly GCA_019683665.1. Lineage (GTDB taxonomy): Bacteria > Actinomycetota > Thermoleophilia > Solirubrobacterales > Solirubrobacteraceae > Capillimicrobium. The sequence goes on along the minus strand of JADGIB010000003.1, from coordinate 26,994 downwards.
ATCAGCTTGTCCTCGTCGGAGAGCTCGTCGATGCCGAGGATGGCGATGATGTCCTGCAGCTCCTTGTAGCGCTGCAGGATCTCCTTGACGCGGTTGGCGACCGTGAAGTGCTCCTCGCCGAGGATCTCGGCCTTGAGGATCGTCGACGTCGAGTCGAGCGGGTCAACGGCCGGGTAGATGCCCTTCTCGGCGATGCTCCGCGACAGCGTCGTCGTCGCGTTGAGGTGGGCGAACACCGACGCCGGGGCCGGGTCGGTGAGGTCGTCGGCCGGGACGTAGATCGCCTGGATCGAGGTGACCGAGCCCTTGCGGGTCGAGGTGATCCGCTCCTGGAGCTGGCCCATCTCGGTCTCCAGCGTCGGCTGGTAGCCGACCTGCGACGGCATGCGGCCCAGCAGCGCGGACACCTCGGAGCCGGCCTGGACGAACCGGAAGATGTTGTCGATGAACAGGAGCACGTCCTGGCCCTCGACGTCGCGGAAGTACTCGGCCATCGTCAGGCCGGACAGCGCGACGCGCATGCGGGCGCCGGGCGGCTCGTTCATCTGGCCGAAGATGAGCATCGTCTTGTCGATGACGCCCGACTCGGTCATCTCCTGCCACAGGTCGTTGCCCTCGCGCGAGCGCTCGCCGACGCCGCAGAAGGCCGACAGGCCGCCGTGCTCGGCCGCCAGGTTGTGGATCAGCTCCTGGATGAGGACGGTCTTGCCGACGCCGGCGCCGCCGAACAGGCCGACCTTGCCGCCCTTCGCGTAGGGCGCGAGGAGGTCGACGACCTTGATGCCGGTCTCGAACATCTCGGTCGTCGGGGTGAGGTCCTCGACGGTCGGGGCGGGACGGTGGATCGGCCAGCGCTCCTCGGCCTGGATCGGCTCGCCCTCGTCGATCGGGTCGCCGAGCAGGTTGAAGATGCGCCCGAGCGTCGCGCGGCCGACCGGCACCGTGATCGGCTCGCCGGTGTCGATGACCTCCATGCCGCGGCTCAGGCCGTCGGTCGTGTCCATCGCCACCGCGCGGACGCGGTCGTCGCCGAGGTGCTGCTGCACCTCGCAGACGAGCACCTCCTCCTCGGCGCCGGACGAGATGCCGGGCGCCTCCTCGGAGCGGTTGGCGACGCTGCGCTTGATGTGCAGCGCGCTGTTGATCTCGGGCAGCTCGTCGGGGAAGACCGCCTCGATGACGACGCCCTGGATCTCCTCGATCCGCCCGACGTTCTGCTTGACCTGAGTGTCAGTTGCCATTTGGTCCTCGTTACGAAATCGATTCGGCGCCGGCGACCACTTCCATGATCTCCTGCGTGATGTCCGCCTGGCGGGCCCGGTTCATCTCCAGCGTGAGGTCGTCGATCAGCTCGGCCGCGTTGTCGGACGCGTTGCGCATCGCCGTCATGCGCGCGCCGTGCTCCGACGCCGTCGACTCCAGCAGCGCGCGGAAGATCGAGATCTCCACGTAGTCGGGCACGAGCCGGTGCAGGATCTCCTCCGGGTCGGGCTCGTACTCGACCAGCGACCGGGCGTGCTCGCGCTCCTCGCCCTCCTCGGCGGCGGGGTCGGCGTCGAGGATCGTCGCCTGCTGCAGCGGCAGCAGCGTCTCGCGGCGCACCTCCTGGGTGAGCGGCGAGATGTAGCCGTTGTAGAAGACCTCGACGAGGTCGACCTCGCCGTCGACGTAGGCGGTCATCAGGCCGGCGGCGATGTCGCGCGCGTTCGCGTACGAGGGCCGGTCCGTGAAGCCGACCCACTCGGCCTTCGGCTCGCGGTTGCGGAAGCGCAGGGTCGACACGCCGCGCCGGCCGGAGGCGAAGAAGACGACGTTGCGCCCCTCCGCCTCGTGCTCGGCGGCGGTCTGCAGGCCGGCGCGGAGGATCTGCGAGTTGAACGCGCCCGCCAGGCCGCGGTCGCCCGTCACGAGGAGGATGCCGACCGTCTCGACGGACTCGTGCTCGTTGAGGATCGGCAGCGACGGGACGTTCTCGGCCGCTGCCGCCGCCTGCCGGGTCATGCGGCGGATGGCGCCCGCGTAGGGCCGCAGCGCGGCGATGCGCTGCTCGGCCCGGCGCAGGCGCGCCGCCGCGACCATCTGCATGGCGCGCGTGATCTTCTCGATGTTCTGGACCGAGGTGATCCGCTGCTTGACGTCGCGCTGGGAGGCCATCAGGCGACCGCGGCCTCCGGCTCGCGCTCCTCGCCGGCCTTCTGGACGCGCTCCGAGTCGCCCGCCTCGACCGGCTGGCCGTCCTCGTCGAGGTCGTAGCCGAAGTCGTCGGCGAACTCGGCGACGGCCTTCTCGAGCGCGGCCTGCGTCTCGTCCGACCAGTCGCCCCCGGCGATCTTGGCCAGCAGGTCGGCGTTCTCGGCCCGCACCCGCGCGGTGAGCGCCTCGAGGAACTCGGGGACGCGCTCGACGAGGATGCGGTCCAGGTAGCCGTTCGTGGCGGCGTAGATCTGGACGATCTGGTCCTCGACCGGCAGCGGCGACCGCTCCGACTGGTTCAGCGTCGCGACGAGGCGGTCGCCGCGGGCCAGCGTCTTCTGCGTCGCGGCGTCCAGGTCGGAGCCGAACTGGGCGAAGGCCTCGAGGTCGCGGTACTGCGACAGGTCGATCTTCAGGCGGCCGGCGACCTTCTTCATCGGGCCGATCTGCGCGTTGCCGCCCACGCGCGACACCGAGATGCCGACGTTGATGGCCGGGCGCACGCCCGAGTAGAAGAGCTTCGGCTCCAGGAAGATCTGGCCGTCGGTGATCGAGATGACGTTCGTCGGGATGTAGGCCGACACGTCGCCTGCCTGCGTCTCGATGATCGGCAGCGCCGTCAGCGAGCCGGCGCCGAGCTCGTCGTTGAGCTTGACCGCGCGCTCGAGCAGGCGGCTGTGCAGGTAGAAGACGTCGCCCGGGTAGGCCTCGCGCCCCGGCGGGCGGCGCAGCAGCAGCGACATCTGCCGGTAGGCGTAGGCGTGCTTGGTGAGGTCGTCGTAGACGGCGAGCGCGTGGCCGCCCTTGTAGAGGAAGTACTCGGCCATCGCGCAGCCCGCGTACGGCGCCATGAACTTGATCGGCGCGGCCTCGTCGGCGCCGGCGGCGACGATGATCGTGTTCTCCAGGGCGCCGTGCTCGGCGAGCGTCTCGGCGATCTGGACGACGGTCGCCATGCGCTGGCCGATGGCGACGTACACGGAGACGACGCCCGTGTCCTTGTTGTTGATGATCGTGTCGATCGCGATCGCCGTCTTGCCGGTCTGGCGGTCGCCGATGATGAGCTCGCGCTGGCCGCGGCCGATCGGGATCATCGAGTCGATCGCCTTCAGGCCCGTCTGGAGCGGCTCGTGGACCGACTTGCGCTGGACGACGCCCGGCGCCTTGAACTCGGCCGGCCGCGTCTCGGTGGTCTCGATGGCGCCCTTGCCGTCGAGCGGGTTGCCGAGCGGGTCGACGATGCGGCCGAGGAGGGCCTCGCCGACCGGGATCTCGAGCAGACGCCCCGTGCGCTTGACCATGTCGCCCTCGACGATCTTGTCCCAGGGACCGAACAGCACGACGCCGACGTTGTCGGACTCGAGGTTCAGCGCCAGGCCGGTGACGTCGTGCGGGAACTCGAGCATCTCGAAGCTCATGCAGTTCTCGAGACCGTGCACGCGCGCGATGCCGTCCGCGACCGAGAGGACCGTGCCGACCTCGGTGAGCTCGGCCTGGCTGGCGTCGAGGCCCTCGATGCGGCTCTTGAGGATGGAGGTGATCTCGTCGGGCTTGATCTGCACTGGGGTGTCAGCTCCTGGCGACTTGCTTTCTGAGTGACTCGAGGCGGTTGCGGATCGACGCGTCGAGGATCGAGTTGCCGACCCGCAGGACGATGCCGCCAAGGATGTCCGGGTTGACGGTGGCGGTCACGTCGACCTTCCGACCGGTCCGCTCACCGATGGTACGTCCGAGCGAGCTGACCGTCTGCTCGTCGAGCGGGATCGCGCTCGTGAGCTGCACGGGCAGCATCTGGTTCTCCTCGCGCCAGAGGGCGTCGAGCTCGCGCCGGATCCGGAAGATGACCGGCATCCGGTGCTTCTCGACGAGCAGCTCGAGGAAGTTCATGACGGCGTCGCTGGCGCCGTCGATGGCCTTGTGCAGACCGTCCTTCTTCTCCTCGGTGGAGAAGTGCGGGGAGAAGAAGAACGTCTGCAGCGCGCGCTCGGCGTCGAGCGCGTCGGCGAACTGCCCGATCTGCTCGCGCACGTCGTCGAGGTCGCCTCGCTCCTTGGCGACCTCGAACAGCGCACGCGCGTAGACGGCGGCGATCTCCTCCACTTACGCGCCCTCTCGGGTGAGGCTCGAGAAGTCCAGCTCGGCCAGCGCCTCGTCGACCAGGCGGCGCTGGTCGTCGGGCGTGAGCACCTTGCGGGTGACCTTCTCGGTGGCGAGCACGGTGAGGTCGGCGACCTCCGCGCGGATCTCCTGGATCGCGCGGCGCTTCTCGGCCTCGATGTCGCGACGCGTCTGCGCCATCAGCTCCTCGCGCTGCCGGCGGGCGGCCTCGAGCGACTCGCGCTCGTTGACCTCGGCCGCCTTGCGAGCGCGGGCGATGATCTCCTCAGCCTGCACGCGCGCCTCCTTGAGGCGCTCGCGGTACTCGGCGAGGAGCTCCTCGGCCTCGGCCTTGGTGCGCTCGGACGCGTCGATCGCGTCCTCGATCATCCGCTGGCGATCCTCGAGGATCTTGCTGATGCGCGGGAACGCGAACTTGGCCAGGATGATCATCGCCGCGGCGAAGGCCAGCAGCGTCCAGATCATCAGGCCCGGGGAGACCTCGACGAGCGGGTTGCCGCCACCCTCCTCGGCCGCGAACGGCAGGATGAGTGCGAGCGTCTCCATCGGTCTAGACGAAGAACGCGATCAGGCCCGCGATGAACCCGTAGAAGACGGTCGCCTCGGTGAGAGCGAAGCCGAGCCACTGGATCGACTGGATCTCGCTGCGCAGCTCGGGCTGGCGCGAGACCGCCTCGATCGTCTTGCCGAAGATGAAGCCCAGGCCGATGCCGGTGCCGAGCGCGGCCAGGCCCGTGCCCATGCCGAGGCCGATGGCGCGGCCGGCCGTCTCGGCGACGTCGGCCTGAGCCAGGACGGTCAGGGTGTCGAGGTCCACTGTGGTGTTCTCCTTAGTGTTCGTCGGCGACGGCGCCGCCGAGGTAGATCGCTGCGAGCGTGGCGAAGATGAACGCCTGGAGGCTGACCACCAGGCCGATCTCGAAGAGGAAGAAGACGGTGCCCAGGACGCCGGTCAGGACGCCGAGGACGAGGGTCCCGAACAGGTTGAGGCCCATCAGGACGACGAGGCCGCCGGCCATGAAGAGGATGAGGAGGTGGCCGGCGAGGATGTTGGCGAAGAGTCGCAGGGAGAGCGACAGCAGGCGGACGAAGTGCGACAGCACCTCGATGCCGAGGATCAGCGGCACCGCCGCGCCCGGCACGCCGGCCGGGATCCAGCTGCGGATGTAGCCGATCGGCCCCTTCGCCCGGATGCCCTCGACGTGGTAGCTGAGCCACACGACGATGGCCAGCGCGAGCGGGACGCTCAGGTTCGCCGTGGCCGAGTAGATGGCCAGCGACGGGAGCTCCAGCCCGAAGACGTCGACCTTGTGGGTCGTGTTGAAGGGCAGCGGGACGTACCCGATGATGTTCGAGAACCAGATGAACAGGAAGAGGGTGGCCACGAACGGGAACCACTTCGCCGCCATCCGCGCGTCCATGTTGCCGCCGGCGATGTTGTCGCGCATGAACGAGTAGGCGGACTCGACGACCGTCTGGAGCTTGCCGGTCGGCCGGTACTGCATGCGCCGCGCCGTGTAGATCATCACCCCGCAGGTGAGGATCAGCGCGATCAGCAGGTAGGCGACGCCCTTGTTGATGCTGAGATCGATGCCGAAGATGTCGATCTCGATCCACGGCGGCAGGGCGAACTCGTCCTGCGGATCGAACTCCTCCGCGGCGCCGGCGACCTGCGGCGCGGCGAGCGGCAGGAGCACGCCGAGCAGCGCGGCGAAGGCGCGGAGGTGGAGGGCGCGGATGGGCATGGTCAGGCGGTTGGCTCCGTGGTGTGCGTCGTAGGGCGCGAGATGAGTGAGGTGACCAGGTAGATCGTGAAGACGACGAGCGCGAGGACGGCCGCGGCCAGCCCGGCGGGCCGGTCGATGATGCCGACGGCGAAGATGACGAGCGCCAGCATCCACGAGCGGCCGATCAGCGACCCGGCGATGTAGCCGAAGAGCTGGCGGGTGTCCTCCGCGGTCTGCGCGCGGCGGTCGAGCGTCGCCTGCAGCGCGAGCTGGCCGATCCAGGCGACCGTCGTGCCCGCCCAGCCGAGCAGCGGGAAGCCGGCGGCGATGAAGACGGGCAGCGCGACGACGAGGGCCAGCACGTCGAGCCGGCGGCCGAGCGCCGAGAGGAGGGCGGTCACGGGCGGCTCAGAGGTCGCGATAGCGGACACGGACGACGGCGATGCCCACCGGGAACCCAACGAGCAGCCCGGCGACGGCGAGCGGGAGCGTCGCACCGATCAGCGCGCCGATGCCCGCTCCGATCCCAGCGCACAGGAGCGTCGTCGCAACGAGCATCCCCCCGGCGCTGGCAGCGCGCGCAGAGGGCTTCTCCGGTCTGGATGGCATGGCCGCAGTCCGGGCAGGCCTGGTGGGAGTCGTCGGTGGGGTCTGGCATGGGACTTGGGGTGTGCTCGCCGGGCGTGAGCATGCCGTACCCGGCGCGACCCTGAGGCTCGCCGGCGCGAGCGGCACGCAATATAGCGCCTATCGCGGACTTTGTAACAAGTTTGTGACAGGTATTCCTAGTCCGCCGGCGTCTCGCGTCGGCCGCCGCCCGGCGAGGGCTCGCGGGAAGCTTACGCCTCGGACGGCCGCCGCGTCCTCAGGCGCCCTCGGTGATGACCGTGTCCTCGTGGGAGTACATCGGCGCGCAGCAGCACAGCAGGACGAGCGGCTCGTCGCCGTCGTTGAACAGCTTGTGCCGCTGCCCGGGCGGGATCAGGACGCAGTGGCCCGGGCGGACCTCCTGCTCCTCCCCCTCGATGCGGATGCGCCCGCGGCCGGCGACGAAGTAGTAGAGCTCCTCGGTGACCCGGTGGTAGTGCTCATCGGTGGCGCCGCCGGGCGGGACGGTGGCCTCGGCGAGCGACTGGTTGACCGACGGCAGCGACACCGCGCCCGCGACCTCCCGGATCGAGGACCCGTCCTTGGTCACGAACGACTCGGCGTCGTCGATGTGCGCGACGTGCATGGGGGCGAAGCCTAGGCCCCGCCCCCACGCCGGCGCCAGGCCTCGACGATCGTCCGGTGCGCGGTCTCGCGGTCGAGCCGGTGCGCGGCGAGCGCCAGCAGGAGCGCGACGGCGCGCCGCGGCGGGCCGGGCGGCGGCGACGGCGGGTCGCCGGTGCGCAGGTCCCGCAGGTGCGCGCGGCCCGGCGACGGCGGGGCCGCGGACCGATGGCGGATCGCCTCGTGGTCGAGCAGGGTGGTGAGCACGGTCGGTCTCCGGGGTCGGTGGGCGCAGGACGGCCGTCGGCCGCCACCCGGAAGACGGACGGGGCGCCGCGAACGTGACGCGCGGGCCGCCCGCGGCCCTCAGGACCCCGGCCGGCCCGGGCCGGGGTCGTCGAGCGCGTCGAACTCCCCGGTCTCCAGGTGCCGGGCCACCTCCTCGTCGGTCGCCTCCGGACGCCGGCGGCGCAGGAGGCGGCGGAACTTGAGGATCTCGAGGACGTAGACGAGGTAGACCGAGGCGGCCAGCGCGACCAGCCCGAGGGCGATCATGACGAGCGACCAGCCGAGCCGGAACGTGCCGTCGTTCTCCGAGTAGGGCACGAACCGCAGCGCGAGCGCGAGGCCGGCCTGGATGAGCGTCCACGCGTAGAGGTAGAGGACGGCGCGGCGCTGGCTGAAGCCGATGTTCGCGAGCCGGTGGTGCAGGTGCCAGCGGTCGGCCGAGTAGACCGGCCGGCGGTACTTCATCCGCTTGAGCACGACGAACGTCGTGTCCAGGAACGGGACGGTCAGCACGAGCAGCGGGAAGATCAGCGCGAGGATCGCGTTCGTCTTCAGCGACCCCTGGACGGCGACGCAGCCGAGCAGCAGCCCGAGCAGGAGCGCGCCCGCGTCGCCCATGAAGACCGACGCCGGGTGGAAGTTCCAGAACAGGAAGCCGAGCGCGGCGCCGCCGACGATCGCCGCGAGCACGCCGGCCGCGTCGCGGTGCAGGTCGAAGGCGATGATCGCGAACGTCACGCCGGCGATCGCGCACACCCCGGCGGCGAGGCCGTCGATGCCGTCGGAGAAGTTCACGACGTTCATGACGGCGACGAGGCCGAGGACGGTGAGCGGGGCGCCGAGCCCGCCGAAGTCGAGCGGGCCGATGAACGGGAGGGTCACGTTCTCCACGGTCACGCCCGAGGCGACCGGGATGATCGCCGCGACGACCTGGCCGACGAGCTTGACGAGCGGCGGGAGGTCGAAGCGGTCGTCGATCGCCCCGACGAGCGTGATGAGGGCGGCGCCGGCGAGGATGCCCCGCAGCTGCTGGTCCCAGCGCAGGAACAGCGCGCAGCCGAAGAGGACGCCGGCGAGGATCGCCAGCCCGCCGAGCAGCGGGGTCGGGCGCTCGGCCAGGCCCCGCTCGCGCGGGCGGTCGACCGCGCCGACGGCCCGCGCGAAGCGCGCCGTCAGGGGCGTGAGCGCGGCCGCCGCGGCGCCGGCCGCGACGAACCCGAGCACGGCGTCGAGGGCATCCATGTCGGCTCGCAGCATCGCAGGCGCGGCGGAGCGTCCCGCCGCGCCGCGGGGGCTCAGACGGCGGCGGGGCTGCTCAGCTGCTCGTAGAGCGGGTAGCGCTCGGCGATGGCGCGCACCCGCTCGGCCAGCTCGTCGCGGCGGTCCGCGAACGCCGGCGTCAGCGCGGTGGCGAGGACGTCGCCGATCTCGACGAAGTCGTCGTGCTGCAGGCCGCGGGTGGCCAGCGCCGGGGTGCCGATGCGCAGGCCGCTCGTGATCATCGGCGGGCGCGGGTCGAACGGCACCGCGTTGCGGTTCACGGTGATGCCGATGTCGTGGAGGCGGTCCTCGGCCTGCCGGCCGTCGAGCTCCGACTCCCGCAGGTCGACGAGCACGAGGTGGACGTCGGTGCCGCCGGTGAGGACGTTGACGCCGTGGCCGGCGCCCAGGAGCGCCTCGGCGACGGCCTGGGCGCCGTCGAGCGTGCGCTGCTGGCGCTCCTTGAACGCGTCGGAGGCGGCGATCCTCAGCGCGACGGCCTTCGCGGCGATGACGTGCTGGAGCGGGCCGCCCTGCTGGCCGGGGAAGACGGCCGAGTCGATCTTCTTCGCGTGCTCCTCGCGGCAGAGGATCATGCCCGAGCGGGGCCCGCCGAGCGTCTTGTGGATCGTCGTCCCGACGACGTCGGCGTACGGCACCGGGTTCGGGTGCAGGCCGGCGGCGACGAGGCCGGCGAAGTGCGCCATGTCGACGAACAGGTAGGCGCCGACCTCGTCGGCGATCTCGCGGAAGCGGGCGAAGTCGAGGTGCCGCGGGTAGGCCGACCAGCCGGCGACGATCATCTTCGGCCGCCGCTCGCGGGCGAGCGCGGCGACCGCGTCCATGTCGATGCGCCCGGTCTCGCGGTCGGTCTCGTAGGCGGCGATGTCGTACAGCCGGCCCGACACGTTGATGCGCATGCCGTGCGTGAGGTGGCCGCCGTGGGCGAGCGAGAGGCCGAGGATCGTGTCCCCCGGCTCCAGCAGCGCGTGGTAGACGGCCGTGTTGGCCTGGGCGCCGGCGTGCGGCTGGACGTTCGCGTGCTCGGCCCCGAAGAGCGCCTTCGCGCGGTCGATCGCGAGCTGCTCGGCGACGTCGACGAACTCGCACCCGCCGTAGTAGCGCCGCCCCGGGTAGCCCTCGGCGTACTTGTTCGTCAGGACGCTCCCCTGGCACTCGAGGACGGCCTGGGGGACGAAGTTCTCCGAGGCGATCATCTCCAGCGTCGACTGCTGGCGCTGGAGCTCCTTGGCGAGGACGTCGGCGATCTCCGGATCGACGTCCGCGAGAGGCCGGGTGAAGAAGTCGGCGGGCAGATCGGGGCTCACGCGCCCACGGTATCAGCGGGGTCCCCGGGCACCGCGCCCGCTACAGGCCCGCAAGCGCCCCGGCGATCGCGGCCTCGGGCTCCATCCCGAGGCGGACGATCGACCACTCGCCGCCGGCGGCGAACGCGCGCAGGTCGACGACGGTCGACGGCGTGCCCGGCAGCTCGCCGCCGTCGAGGACGAGGTCGACGCGGGCGCGCACGGCCTCGTCGACGTCGGCGACGCGCCGCGCCTCCGGCTCGCCGGCGAGGTTCGCGCTCGTCTGCAGGATCGGCCAGCGGACGGCCTGCAGGGCGGCGGCCGCCGGCGGCAGCGCGGGGACGCGCAGCCCGAGCGTGTCGGGCTCGTCCCCGCAGGCCAGCGGGTAGCGGCGGCGCGGGTTGGGCAGCAGGAGCGTGACCCCGCCGGGCAGCAGCGCCTCGATCGCGGCGCGCGCCCGCTCGGGCAGCTCCTCGAGCACGCCGAGGGCGGCGTCGACCGAGAAGAGCATGACCGCCGACGGCTTGCCGGGCGGGCGGCCCTTGAGCGCGTAGAGGCGCTCGACGGCCGCCGCGGTGTCGGCGTCGCAGGCCAGGCCGTAGACGGTGTCGGTCGGGAACAGGGCGATCCCGCCGGCGGCCATGCAGCGCTCGAAGGTGGCGGCGTCGTCGGCGGTCAGCATCCCACGGTCACCCGCTCGTGGCCGGCGAGGTCGCGCTCGGTCCGCACCGAGGCCCAGCCCGCCAGCGCCAGCAGCATCCGCACGGCGGCGCCCTGCCCGGCGCCGTGCTCGAGCGCGATCCAGCCGACCCGGGCGGCGGCGGCCTGGTCGACGACCGCGCGGATGACGTCGAGGCCGTCCTCGCCGCCGAAGAGCGCCCCGGGCGGCTCGTGGCGGGCGATCTCGGGCGCGAGCGCGGCGCCCGCCTCGACGTACGGGAGGTTGGCGACGACCGCGTCCCAGTCGCCCTCGGGCAGGCCGTCGGCGCGCAGCCAGCGCACGCGGGCGCCGAGCCGCTCCCCGTTGGCGCGGGCGACCTCGAGCGCGTCGGCCGACACGTCGGAGCCGGCGACCTCGAGGTCGGGGCGCTCGTCGGCGAGGGCGAGCGCGACGGCCCCGCTGCCGGTGCCGACGTCGACGACGCGGGCGCCCCGGGGCAGCTCGGCGACGGCGAGCTCGACGAGCAGCTCGGTCTCGGGCCGCGGGACGAGGACGCGCCGGTCGACGGCGAGCTCGAGGCGGCGGAAGCCCTTGCGGCCGAGGAGGTAGGCGACCGGCTCGCGCTCGACCGCGCGGCGGCGGACGAGCTCCTGGAAGCGGCGGACGGCGGGGCCGCGGACGGCGAGGTCGCGGTCGAGGTAGAGGCGCGTGCGGTCGACGCCGAGCGCCTCGGCGAGCAGCAGCTCGGCGTCGAGGCGGGGCGTGTCGACCCCGGCCGCGGTCAGGGCGACCCGGGCGGAGTCGATCGCGTCCCGGACGGCGGTCAACCCGAGGCGGCCTGGGTCTCGAGCGCGCGCCGCTTCTCGTCGGCCTGCAGCGCGGCGGTGAAGTCGTCGAGCTCGCCCTCGAGCACCTGCTCGAGGTTGTGCTGGGTGAGCTTGATGCGGTGGTCGGTGACGCGGCGCTCGCCGTAGTTGTACGTGCGGATCTTCTCGGCGCGCTCGCCGGTGCCGACCTGGGCGCGGCGGTCGGCCGACAGCTCGGCCTGCTGCTCGGCGAGCGCCTGCTCGTAGAGGCGGGCGCGCAGGACGCGCATCGCCTTCTCGCGGTTCTGGAGCTGGCTCTTCTCGTCCTGCATCGAGACGACGATCCCGGTCGGCCTGTGGGTGATGCGGACCGCCGAGTCGGTCGTGTTCACCGACTGGCCGCCCGGCCCGCTGGAGCGGTAGACGTCGATCTGGAGGTCGTTGGGGTCGATCTGGACGTCGACCTCCTCGGCCTCGGGCAGGACGGCGACCGTCGCCGTCGAGGTGTGGATGCGCCCCTGCGACTCGGTGACCGGGACGCGCTGGACGCGGTGGGTGCCGCCCTCGAACTTGAAGACCGAGTAGGCGCCGTCGCCCTTGATCTCGAACGTGTACTCGCCGTCGCGGGCCTCGAGCGTCTCGACCTTGAACCCGCGCCGCTCCGCGTAGCGCTGGAGCATCCGGGTGACGTCGCCGGCCCACAGGCCGGCCTCCTCCCCGCCGGCGCCGGCGCGGACCTCGACGATGACGTTCTTGTCGTCGTTGGGGTCGCGCTCGACCATCGCGAGGCGGATCTCCTCCTCGAGCTCGCCGATGCGCGACTCGGCGCTCGACAGCAGCTCGCGCAGCTCGGGGTCGTCGCCGCCCTCGTCGAGCAGCTCGCGCGCGCCCGCGGCGTCGTCGACGGCGCGCCGCCACTCGGCCGCGAGCTCGGCCGCCGGCTGCAGGCGCCGGTACTCGCGCCCGACCTCCGCGTAGCGCCGGCGGTCGGCGATGACCTCGGGGTCGGAGACCTGGCGCTCCAGCTCGGCGAAGCGGGCCTCGATCTGCTCGACGAGCGACTCGATCACGCGATCTGATGGTACGAGCGCGCCGGTCAGGGCGCGGTCAGGCCCGGCGGCGGCGCCGGCGCGGGCCGCGCCGGGGACGGCCGGCGCGCGGGCAGGCCGACGTGCGCCGCGGGAGCCGCAGCGCACACCGACGGGGCCGCCCGGCGGGCGGGCGCCCGTGCCTCCACGTTCGAGACCCTGCGGCGCGGCTAGTTGCTGCCGGCCTGCGCCGCGCGGCTGCGCGCGACACGCCGGTTGAACCGCTCCACCCGGCCGCCGGTGTCGACGAGCTTCTGCCGGCCCGTGTAGAACGGGTGGCAGTTCGAGCAGATCTCGACGTGAATCTCGGGCTTCGTCGAGCGCGTCGTGAACTCGTTGCCGCACGTGCAGCGGACGTGAGACACCACGTACTCGGGGTGGATTCCGGTCTTCATCGTGGCATTCAGTGTAGCGGTGCCACGAGGCTGCAGATCGGGGCGCCCGGCGCCGATACTGGCCTGACATGGCGGGTACCCGGCCTCCGTCCCCCGATCCGATCGACGACCGCTTCCGGCGCCACTCGCGGCTGATCGGCAGCGGCGTCACGCTGGCGGTCGCCCTCTACGTGACGATCTACGCCTCGTGGACGTGGGAGCGACCGCACCGGGCGGCGCTCGTCGCCGTCGTCCTCGGCGGCGCCGTCGCGTCGCTGGCGCTGCTGGCGATCCCGATCGACGTCGTCACCACCCGCCTGCGCCGCTCGGTCCTGGCCCTCGCCTGGACGGCGCTCGCGCTGACCGTCGTCACCGTGCTCGTCGCCCTCGACGGCGGCACGACCGGGTCGGCGCTGGCGACGCTCTACTTCGTGCCGCTGCTGTTCGCCACCCTCGCCTTCCCGCCCGGCCTCATGGCCGTCTGCAGCGTCGGGGCGGTGGCGACGTACGTCGTCGCGTCGATCGTCGACGGCGCCGACGGCGCGGCGACGTTCGCGTTCGCGAGCGCGCTGACGACGTCGTCGGGCGTCTGCGCCGCGCTCTCGTGGGCCCAGCACCGCCAGCGCGACGCGCTCGCGCGGCTGTCGCGCGCGGACCCGCTGACCGGCTGCCTGAACCGCCGCGGGCTCGAGGAGCGCCTCCACGCCGAGCTCGCGCGCGCGCAGCGCAGCGGCCGGCCGGTCAGCCTCGTCGTCCTCGACCTCGACCGCTTCAAGGCCGTCAACGACCGCGAGGGCCACGCCGCCGGCGACGCGCGGCTGCGCTGGACGGTCGAGTGCCTGGCCGCCGGCATCCGCCCCAGCGACGCGCTCGGGCGCCTCGGCGGCGACGAGTTCGCCGTCGTCCTGCCGGAGACGCCGGCGGCCCGCGCCGAGCAGGTCGCCGCGCGCCTGTCGCAGGCGCTCGGCGAGCGCTCCCCGGCCTCGTTCGGCGTCGCGACGTCCCCCGACGACGGGCGCGAGGCCGAACGGCTCATGGTGTGCGCCGACCAGCGCCTCTACGCCGCGAAGGCGCGGCGCTGAGCGTCAGGCCGCCGGGCAGGCGACACTGAGGACGTTGTCGTCCTCGTCGGCCTCGCCGACGCGGCCGTCCGGGTCGACCTCGAAGCGCAGGACCTCGCCGGGCGCGCAGCGCGGCGCCACGAAGGACACCGAGCGGGTCTCGCCGGCCGCCAGCCCGGTCACGGTCACCGGCGGGCGCCGCTCGCCGCCGATCCGCAGCGCGACGTCGAACGCGCCGGCGTCGGCCCGCCCGTGGTTGCGGACGGCGACCGCGTACGTCATCAGCCCGGGCTGGGGGCCGACGGTCGTCGCCAGCGCCTCGGGCGAGAGGTCGGCCAGCGGGGCCAGGCGGCAGACGTCGCTGCGGCGCCGCTCGCTGCGCAGGACGCGGCCCGAGCGGTCGTACCAGCGGAACGTGATCTGGGCCCGGTACTCGGCGGCCGAGTTGAGGTCCGGCAGGACGAACGTCCGCGGCCCGTAGCGGTAGAGGCGCACCGCGCGGCGGCGGACCGAGTCGTCGGTGCCGGGCACCCGCTGGAAGGCGCTGTCGCCGGCCGGGCGGCTGAGCAGCTCGAAGCGCATCGCCATCGACGCGGCGCCGTCGACGTAGCCCATCTCGCCGCTGAACGTCACCCCGGTCAGGCGCTTGGCGGTGACGACGCCGCACTCGTCGACCGACACGCGGGCGTCGGCGGCCAGCGCCGGAGCGGGCGCGGCGGCGGCGGCGAGGGCGGTGGCGGTGGCCAGGAGGAGTCGGGGGGAACGGCGCATCGCTGATCCCTCAACAGGCGAGGGCCGGAAAGGTTGCGTCCTTTCCGGCCCTCGGCCCCGCGCAGTGTGCGCGACGTCACGTGATCTGGTAGAGCGGGCCGTCGCCGCCCTCGGGCGGCGTGAGCCGGCCGCCCTTGGCCGTGATCGCCCCGCACTGCACGCAGTTCGTGTAGTTGACGATCACGTCCACGTTGCCGTGCTCCGGCGCGTCCTCGGGGATCTCGTAGACCCCGGCCGGGCACATCCACACCCACGTCTCGGCCACCTCCCGCGGCACGTTCCTGCGCACGCGGATGTGGTTCGGGGCGTCATCGCGGGTCGCGTTGCCGGTGATGAAGACGCTCGAGAGCTTGTCGAACGTGTACTTCCCGTCCGGCTTGACGTAGCGGTCCTTCGTGTCGCCGATGTGCATCGGGACGCTGTCGTTGCGGTGCCACTCGAGCCGGCCGGGCGGCAGCTTGCCCTTCGTGATCTGGGCCAGCCCGGAGATCGGGCCGCCGCGGATCAGGCCCTTCTGCAGCGGCTGGCGGCCGTTGCGGACCTGCCACAGCTCCTTGCCGATGCTCGACTCCTCGACGGCGTCCTCGTAGGCGGACAGGTCGGTCGAGCCGGCCTTCAGCGCCTGGTAGATCGCCTCGGCGGCGAGCATCCCCGATCTCACGCAGTGGTGGACCCCCTTGAGCGCGAGCGTGTCGACCATGCCGGCCGCGTCGCCGACGAGCAGCGCGCCCGGCATCGACAGCTTCGGCATCGACCAGTAGCCGCCGCCGGGGAGCGCCTTCGCGCCCCAGGCGATCCGCTCGCCGCCCTCGAGGATCCCGCGCACGAGCGGGTGGGTCTTGAACGTCTGCAGGAGGTCGTGGGCCGACGTCGTGGCGTCCTTGTAGTCGAGCTCGACGACGAATCCGATCGAGACGAGGTCGTCGCCGGTCCTGGCGTCCTTCATCGGGTAGATCCACGTGCCGCCGACCTGGCCGGCCTTCGACGACAGCGACAGCGGCCACGGGCCCATCGTGTGGATGACCCGGTCCAGCGGCCTGGGGACCTTCCAGACCTCCTTGACGCCGAGCTCCCACACCTGCGGCTCGCGGCCCTCGGCGAGGTCGAACTCGCGGATCGCGGCGCCGGTCAGGTGGCCCCAGCAGCCCTCGGCGAGGACGGTGACCTTGGCGGTGAGGTCGGTGCCGGGCTCGAAGTTGCCCAGCGGCTCGCCGTCCCTGCCGCGGCCCTTGTCGCCGGTGCGGACGCCGCGCACGACCCCGTCGGTGACGAGCAGCCTGTCGGCCGCCGTCTCGGTGAGGACGTAGGCGCCGCCCTCCTCCGCCAGCCGCTGCTGGAACCGCGCGAGCGCCGAGACCGAGATGATCTCGTTGCCGTGGTTCCTGAACGGCGGCGGGGTCGGGATCCGCACCGCCCGCTTCGCGTTCGGGGTGAGGTAGACCGCCTCCTTGCGGACCTCGCCGAAGGCCCACCCCTCCTGGCGCCACTGCTCGCGGGTCAGGTCGGGGTAGAGCTCCTGCAGCGGCCCGGGGCGGACGACCGCCCCCGACAGCGTGTGCCCGCCGCAGGTCTTCGCCTTCTCGATGACCGCCACCGGCACCTCGCCCAGGCTCTCCAGCAGCTCCGGGTCGTCGGCCAGGAGCTGGAGGAGGCGGTTGGCCGTGGCCAGGCCGGCGGTGCCGCCGCCGACGATCGCCACGCCCACCTCGATCCGCTCGTCCTCGGGGTCGAGCTCGCGCTTGATGAACTCGTCGGGCGAGTCGACCGGGGGCGGGTAGGCCCCCGGCGCGACGGCACCGTTGCGACCGGCCACGGCGATCAGCCCCCCTTCCTGGCCTTCACGGCCTCGATGAGCTTGGGGACGATCTTGTTGAGGTCGCCGACGATCCCGAGGTCGGCGAACTCGAAGATCGGGGCGTTCGCGTCCTTGTTGATGGCCACGATGTTCTCCGAGGCCTGCATGCCGACCTTGTGCTGGATGGCGCCGGAGATGCCGGCGGCCAGGTACAGCTTCGGCGCGACCGTCTTGCCGGTCTGGCCGATCTGGGCGGCGTACGGGTACCAGCCGGCGTCGACGACCGCGCGGGTGGCGGCGACGGCGCTGTTGCCGCCGAACGCGTCGGCCAGCTCCTGCAGCATCTCGAAGCCCTCGGCCTTGCCGAGGCCGCGCCCGCCGGCGACGAGGACGTCGGCGCTCTCGATGTCGACGTCGGCGCCGCGCTGCTCGCCGCGCTTGACGAGGCGGGCCTTCGTCGACCACGGCGACAGCTCGACGGCGACGGACTCGACGGGCGCGGTCGCGCCCGTCGAGGCGGGCACCTCGAACGCGTTGAGGCGGCCGATGATGATGCCCCTGCCCTTGTAGCGGGACTCGGAGATCGCCGAGTCGCCGAGGATCGGGCGCTCGGCGACGAGCCGGCCGTCCTCGACCCTGACGTTCGTGACCTCCATCGTCACGCCGGCCCCGAGGCGGGCGGCGAGGCCGGCGCCGATCTCGAAGCCGAGGAGGCCGCCGCCGAACAGGGCGTAGTCGTGGCCGTGGTCGGTCATGACCTTCGCCATCGCGTCGACGACCGGCTGGGCCAGGCCCTCGGGCGCCTCGACCGTGAAGACCTTCGCGGCGCCGTAGCCGCCGAGCTGGGCGGCCAGGTCCTCGGGCACGCCCTCGCCGACGACGATCGCGTGCGCCTCGGTGCCGAGCTGGCCGGCGAGCCTGGCGGCCTCGGCGACGGCGCCGAGCGAGTTCTTGTTGAAGGCGCCCTCGTAGTGGAGCGCGTAGACCAGGATCCCCGCCATCTCAGATCAGCTTCCTCTCGTCCAGCCAGGCGACGATCTTCTCGACCGTCTCGTTGGTGTCCTCGTCCTCGATGATCGTGCCCGCGGCCTTGGCCGGCGGGGCCTTGAAGCTGCCGCACTCGACCTGCGAGCCGGCAGCGCCGACGCGGGAGAGGTCGATCCCCGCGTCCGCGGCGGAGAGCGTCTCCAGCGGCTTCTTCTTGGCGCCCATGATCGCCTTCAGCGACGGGTAGCGCGGCTCGTTGATCGCGTCGCCGACGGAGATGACGGCCGGCAGCTCGACCTCGACGGTGTCGTAGCCGTACTCGGCCTGGCGCTCGCAGCGCAGGACGTCGCCGTCGACCTCGATGCTGATGACCTGGGTGAGCGAGGGGGCCTGCAGGTGGTCGGCGACGACCGCGCCGATCGTGTAGCACTCGCCGTCGTCGGACTGCTGCCCGAGCAGGACCAGGTCCGGGTTCTCGCGCTTGAGCGTCTGGGCGAGCGCGTAGCCGGTGGCGGCGACGTCGGAGCCGGCGAGCGCCTCGTCGGTCAGGTGGACCGAGCGGTCGGCGCCGAGCGACACTGCCTTGTGCAGCGCGCGGACGGCCGACTCGGGGCCCATCGTGATCGCGACGATCTCGTCGACCTGGAGCTGCCCTCCCTCCTTGAGCTGCATCGCGGCCTCGATCGCATGCGTGTCGTAGGGGTTGAGGTTCTTCTCGCCGCTGCGGTCGAGACGCCCCGTCGCCGGGTCGATGCGCTTCGTGACCGCGGCGTCGGGCACCTCCTTCACCAGGACACAGATCTTCACTTTCAGGCCTCCTCAGGCGAACGGATGCTCGGGATGGTATCCCGTTCGTTGACTGAGGCGTCAATCAACGGGACGCGCGTCGTCGCGCGCCCCGCCGCGGTCAGGCGCGCACGGCGCCGCGGATGAACTCGACGATCTCCTGCGTCGGCGAGCCCGGCCCGAACACCTCGGCCACCCCCAGCTCCTTGAGCGCCGGCACGTCGTCGGACGGGATCGTCCCCCCGACCGTCACGACGACGTCGTCGACCCCCTGCTCGCGCAGCAGCTCGACCACGCGCGGCACGAGCGTCATGTGGGCCCCCGACAGGATCGACAGCCCGACCGCGTCGGCGTCCTCCTGGATCACCGTCTCGACGATCTGCTCGGGCGTCTGGTGCAGGCCCGTGTAGATGACCTCCATCCCCGCGTCGCGCAGCGCCCGGGCGATGATCTTCGCCCCCCGGTCATGGCCGTCCAGGCCGGGCTTGGCGACGACGACGCGGATCTTCCGCTGCATGGTCGGAGCGCTCATATCGCGCGCAACGATAGGTGCTACCGGACGGTGATGGTCTGCTCCATCCCCGGGTGGATCGTGCAGACGATGCGGTAGCGGCCGGCCCGCGTCAGGCGCCTGCTGTAGGTCCCCGAGGCCTGCACCTGGGAGCGGAACCGCTGCGGCCCGCTGGCGACGGCGACGTTGTGCGGCGACGTGCCGCGCCACACCCAGCGCACGGTCGTCCCCTTCTTCACGGTGACCGCCTTGGGCCGGAAGACGTCGTCGCCGACGGTGATCGTCTTCGTCGCGGCGAGGGCCGGGACGGCGAGGGCGGCGCTGGCGACGGCGGCGGCCGCCAGGACGGCGAGGCGCTTCATCGGGGTCTCTCTCCTCGGGTCGACGGGCGTCGGGGAAGCCCGGGCGGGCGGCGCCGATTATCCCACCCCGGCCGGGCCCGGGCGCCGGTGCCCGGGAACGAGGAAGGGCGCCCCGAGGGGCGCCCTTCGCGAACGTCTCGTCCGGCGGAGCGGGCGTCCTACGCGGCCTCGCGCAGGTCCTGCAGCTCGCTCATCTCGGCCAGGCGGGCCAGCGCCCGGGCCTCGAGCTCGCGCGCCTCCTTGGCGGTGACGCCGAGCTTGCGCTCGATGCGCTCGCCGGGGGCGAGGATCTCGCCGCCGGCGCCGAAGCGCGCGGCGATGACCTTCTGCTCGGCCTCCGGGAGGAGCTTCACCGCGCGCTCGAGCCGAGCGCGGATGTCCATCTCCTGCACCGCCTCGTCCGGCGCCGGGCCCTCGGCGGGCCGCAGCTCGCCCAGGGTCGCCGAGTCCGCGTCGTCGCCGACGCGGCGGTCGAGGCTCGGCGGCTCGTAGTCGAGCGCGCGGATGCGGGCGACCTCCTCGACGTCGAGGCCGGCCTCCTCGGCGATCTCGGCGTCGGTCGGGTCGTGCTCCAGGCGCACGGTCAGCTCGCGCTCGACGCGGCCGACCTTGCGGGCGCGCTGGGCGATGTGGGCGGGCAGGCGGATCGTGCGCGCCCGGTTGTCCAGACCGCGCTGGATCGCCTGGCGGATCCACCACGTCGCGTACGTCGAGAACTTGAAGCCCTTGCGGTGGTCGAACTTCTCGACGGCGCGGATGAGGCCGAACATGCCCTCCTGCACGATGTCGGCGAACGGCATGCCCTGACCCTGGTAGCGCCGCGCGATGGAGACGACGAGGCGGATGTTCGAGTTGATCATCCGGCCCTTCGCCTCGAGATCGCCCTGCTCGACCCGCTTGGCGAGCACGATCTCCTCCTCCTTGGTCAGGAGGGGGTACACGCTCGCCTGCTCGAGAAGCAGGTCGGTCGGCTCCAGCTCGTCGAGCGCCCGCTCACTCAGGCGATCAACTGCCACGCGTTATCACTTCCTTCTGGTTCAAAATCCTAGTCCCGAGGTATGTATTCTACGCCTCGCTCGTTGATTTCGCAACGAGCCCGCGGGCGTGAAGTTGCGCACTTGAGGCGCTAAGCTCGACATTCGAGAACGAGGCGACCACTGGGCCAGAGCGCACGAAGGCGCCGCAACTCGTTCTGAGTGCCGCAAAATGGTACCAGATCCCAGCTCGCATGCCGAATTCGGCGTGCAGCGGACGCGTGCACGTCGTCGACGGCCACTGCACGTTCTGCCCCGACGGGGCCCTTCCTAACCGAAGTCGGCCGCGGCGCTCAGTCCCGTAGGAGCTTGGCGCCTTCGCACCACATCTCGGCCGCCTCCCCGGCGAGGACGTCGGCGCCCGCCCCCACCCGCGCGGGCAGCGTGCGGCCCGCGGCGACGACGAGGTTCCCGGCCCGCCGTCCGCGCAGGACCGCCCGGTCGGCGATGAGCGTCGGCGTCCCGAACACGGCGGCGATCGTCGCCAGCTGGCGGCGGGCGCGGCGCAGCGGCGCCTCGTCGATGAGGTTGGCGACGTAGACGCCGCCGGGCCGCAGGACGCGGCGCACGTCGGTCAGCGCCTCGACCGTGCAGACGTGGTCGGGCACGTGCGGGCCGACGAACACGTCGGAGGCGACCGCGTCGAACGAGCGCGGCCGCAGCCCCGCGACCCCGCGCCGGGCGTCGGCGACCCGGACGGTCAGGCCCGGCACCTCGTCGACCCCGAGCTCGGCGCGGGCGACCGCGACGACGTCCGGGTCGACCTCGAGCACGAGCGACCGCACCGCGCCCGGCCCGAGCGACGCCGCCAGCCGCCGCGGCAGCGTGCAGCCGCCCCCGCCGAGGTGGAGGACGTCGGCCGGCCGGCACGCCTCGAGGACCTCGGCCATCCGGCGCACGTACGGGATCTCGACCGCCATCGGGTCGGCGAGGTCGACGACCGACGCCTCCAGCCCGTCGACGAGCAGCGTCCGGCGCGTCCCGTCGGCCAGGACGCGCGACCTCATCCGGCGATCTCGCCCAGCAGGCCGCGCGCGATGACGAGCCGCTGGATCTCCGAGGTGCCCTCGTAGATCTCCGTGACCTTCGCGTCGCGGTAGTAGCGCTCGGCCGGGAACTCGCGCGTGTAGCCGTAGCCGCCGAGGACCTGGATCGCCTCGCCCGTCCAGTGGCGGGCGACGCGGGAGGCGAACAGCTTCGCCTGGGCGCCCTCGACCGTGTGCGGGCGCCCGGCGTCCTTCAGGCGCGCGGCCCGCCACACGAGCGCCCGCGCCGCCTCGATCTCGGTCTGCATCTCGGCGAGCTTGTGGCTGATCGCCTGGAAGGCGCCGATCGGGCGGCCGAACGCGTTGCGCTGCTTCGCGTAGCCGGCGGCGAGGTCGAGCGCCGCCTGGGCGATCCCGACCGCCTGGGCGGCGATCCCGATGCGCCCGCCGTCGAGGGTCGACAGCGCGATCCGCATCCCGGCCCCGGGCGGGCCGAGCCGCTCGGCCGGGCTGGCCTCGAAGCGCAGGTCGGCCGTCGAGGACGAGTGCAGGCCGAGCTTCTCCTCCTCGCGGACCGCCTCGAACGTTCGCGTCGCGAAGGCCGACACGCGCTCGCCGTCGCGGGCGAACACGGTGACGTGGCGGGCGTAGGAGCCGTTCGTGATCCACTGCTTCGTCCCGGTGACCGTGCCGGTCGCCTCGTCGTAGCGGGTGCGCATCGCGGCGGCGTCCGAGCCCGCGTCGGGCTCGGTCAGCGCGAACGCGGCCAGCTCGTGGCCCTGGGCCAGCGGCGGGACGATCCGCCGGCGCTGCTCCTCGGTGCCGTGCGCGAGCACCGGGAGCGTGCCCGCGCCGGTGTGGACGGCGACGGTGACGCCGACGCCGGCGTCGGCGCGCGACAGCTCCTCGAGGACGAGCGCGTACGACAGGTGGTCGGCCCCGGCGCCGCCGTACTCGACCGGGACGCACACCCCCATGAGCCCCAGCTCGCCGAGGCGGCCGAACACGTCGAGCGGGAACGTGCGCTCCCGGTCCCACGTCGCCGCGTGCGGGGCGATCTCCTCCTCGGCGAAGCGGCGGGCGAGGTCGCGGATCTCGCGCTGCTCGTCGGTCAGCTCCGTCACGCTCATCCCCTCACTCCCCCCGTGCTCCGCGCCTCCTGGGCGCCCGGCGCCGCGCCGCCCGGCGGGCCGCCGCCCCGACCGCCGCCGCCGCGCCGACCGCCGCCGCGATCTTCAGCCGCCGCCCGAGCGTCTCGAAGCGCAGGACCTCCCAGCCCTCCTCGGCGGCGACGCGCGCGAGCTCGGCGTCCGGGTTGACGACGACCGGGTGGCCGACGGCGCGCAGCATCGGCAGGTCGGAGGCCGAGTCGCTGTAGGCCCACGAGGCGGCGAGGTCGATGCCCTCCCGCGCGGCGAGCTCGCGCATCCGCACCGGCTTGCCCTCGCCGTAGTTGAACGGGCCGACGAGCCGGCCGGTGAGGACGCCGTCGTCGTCGACCTCGAGCTGGGTGCCGATCCCGCCGTCGAAGCCGAGGACGGTCGCGAGCAGCTCCGCCGTCTCCTGGGTCGTCGCCGTGCAGATGTAGACGCGCCGCCCGGCGTCCTGGTGCTCCCAGGCGACGTGGAGCATCCGCGGGTAGAGCCGCGGCAGGACCCCGGCGAGGACGGTCGGCGCCATCCGCGCGAACTCGACGGTCCGGTGGCCGGCGATGATCGCGCTGACGCGCTCCTGGACCCGCTGGGTCGTCTCGTCGGTCGAGCCCTGCAGGCGGAACTGGAGGTTCGCCCACGCGTCGAGGTACAGCCGGCGGCGGGGGATCAGGCCCGCGCGCGCGGCCGCGCGGGCCCAGTGCAGGCCGGACGAGCCGGCCATGAGCGTCCGGTCGAGGTCGAAGAAGGCGGCGCCGCTCACACCCGCACGATGATGGCGTCGCCCTGGCCGCCGCCCGAGCAGATCGCCGCGCACCCGAGCCCGCCGCCGCGGCGGCGCAGCTCGAGGATCATCGAGCCGATGATCCGCGCGCCGGAGGCGCCGATCGGGTGGCCGAGCGCGACCGCGCCGCCGTTGACGTTGACGCGGTCCTCGTCGATGCCGAGGACCCGGATCGAGTTCAGCGTCACCGAGGCGAACGCCTCGTTGATCTCCCAGACGTCGATGTCCTGCGCCGTCAGCCCCGCCCGGGCGAGCGCCTTCTCGGCGGCGCTGGCCGGGGTGCGGGCAAGGTAGGGGAAGTCGTCGGCCGTCTGCGCGTGGGCGACGATCTCGGCCAGCGGCTCCTTCCCGTTCGCCTTCGCCCACGCCTCCGAGGCGAGCACGAGCGCGCCGGCGCCGTCGTTGACGCCCGGCGAGTTGCCGGCCGTGTGCGTGCCGTCCTTCGACGCGAGGCCCGGCAGCCTGGCCAGCGCCTCCAGCGAGGTGTCGCGGCGCGGGGCCTCGTCGACCTCGACGACCGTCTCGCCCTTGCGGCCCTTCACCCTCACCGGGACGATCTCGTCGGCCAGGCGGCCCTCGTCGATCGCCGCGATCGCGCGCTCGTGGGAGCGCAGCGCCCAGCGGTCGAGGTCGGGCCGCGTCAGCTCCAGCTCGTCGCCGACCTCGGTCGCCTCGACGAACATCTGCTTGCCGGTGAACGGGTTCGTCAGCCCGTCGTGGACCATCGCGTCGAGCGCCTTCACGTCGCCCATGCGGAAGCCGAAGCGGGCGCCCGGCAGCAGGTACGGCGCCTGCGACATCGACTCCATGCCGCCGCCGACGCCGACCTCGACGTCGCCGGCGCGGATCGCCTGGTCGAGGAGGACGGTCGCCCGCAGGCCGGACGCGCAGACCTTGTTGATCGTCTCCGACGAGACCTCCTTCGGGATCCCGGCCTCGATCTGGGCCTGGCGCGACGGGATCTGGCCCACCCCCGCCTGGAGCACCTGGCCCATGATCACGTGGTCGACCTGCTCGGGCGCCACCCCGGCCCGGTCGAGCGCCGCGGCGATCGCGTGGCCGCCGAGGGCGGTGGCGGGCAGCGACGACAGCGCGCCCCCCAGCTTGCCGATCGGCGTTCGCGCGGCGCTGAGGACGACGGTCTTGGGCATCGGAACGACCTCTCCTTGCGAAATAGCGAAGCTCGCGAATCCTAGACTCGGCCGAGCGATGCGCGTCACCACCACCACGCAGGCCCCGGTCGACACCGCGGCCGACACCGTCGCGATCGGCGTCTTCGAGGGCGAGGACGTCGCGCACGACCTCGACGGAGCTCCCCTGCAGGCCCTCCTGGACTCGGGCGAGGCCCGGCGGACGCTCAAGCACCTGGCGCTCACGCACGCGGCCGGCAGGCGCTGGCTGGTCGTCGGGCTGGGCGCGCGCGACGACTTCGACGCCGAGCGCGCCCGGGCCGCCGCGGCGACCGTCGTCGGCCGCCTCGGCGAGCTCGGCACCCGCACGCTGTGCTGGGAGCTGCCCCACCGCCTCGACGAGGCGCAGGTCGGCGGCTTCGTCGAGGGCACGCTCCTGGCCGCGCACCGCTTCGACCGCTACCGCGCCGCCCCGCCCGAGGACGAGACGCCGGCCCGCGTCGAGGAGCTGATCGTCTCCGACCACCACGACGTCAGCGCCCCGGTCGAGCGCGCCGTGCTCGTCGCCGAGGCGCAGAACCGCGCCCGCGACCTCGCCGCCACCCCGCCGAACGACCTCACCCCGCAGACGCTGGCCGAGCGCGCCCGCGAGCTCGCCGCCGAGCACGCGGCGCTCTCGGTCGCGGTGCTCGGGCGGGACGGGATCGCCGCCGCCGGCATGGGCGCGTTCGCGGCGGTCACCCAGGGCAGCGACGCCGAGCCGGCCCTGATCACGCTGCGCCACGAGCCGGCGGACGGGGACGGCTACGACCTCGGGCTCGTCGGCAAGGCGGTGACGTTCGACAGCGGCGGCCTGTCGATCAAGCCCGCGGCGTCGATGGCGACGATGAAGTTCGACATGGCCGGCGGGGCCGCCGTGCTCGAGGCGGTCGGCGCGATCGCCGCGCTCGGCCTGCCGGTGCGGGTCGTCGCCGTCGTCGGCGCGACCGAGAACATGCCCAGCGGCCGGGCGATGCGCCCCGGCGACGTCGTGCGGGCCAGGACCGGCACGACGATCGAGATCGTCAACACCGACGCCGAGGGCCGCCTCGTGCTGGCCGACTGCCTCGCCCACGCGCGCGAGCTCGGCGCCCGCCGGCTCGTCGACCTGGCGACGCTCACCGGCGCGATCCTGTCGGCGCTCGGCCACCATCGCGCCGGCCTGTTCGCCGACGACGACGCCTGGGCGGCCGCCGTCGAGCGCGCGGCGGCGGCGACCGGCGAGCTCGTGTGGCGGATGCCGCTCGACCCCGAGTACGGCGAGCTCATCGAGAGCCCGATCGCCGACCTCGTCAACGCGGGCGAGCGGGGCCTGGCCGGCTCGATCACCGCCGCCGAGTTCCTGCGCCGCTTCACGGGCGACGTCCCGTGGGCGCACGTCGACATCGCCGGCACCGCCTGGGATCTCGGCCGCCCGTACGCGGCCAAGGGCGCGAGCGGCTGGGGGGTGCGCCTGCTCGTCGACCTGGCGCGGGCCGTCGCCGGCGAGTAGGTTGCCGTCCATGGCAGCCGAGTCCGCCCGCCGGTCGGTGGGCACCTACGACGAGTACCGCGACGCCCAGCGCGCCGTCGACCTCCTCTCCGACCAGGGGTTCCCGGTCGAGCGGGTGGCGATCGTCGGCCGCGGCCTGCGCTTCGAGGAGCAGGTGCTCGGGCGCGAGACGGTCGGCTCGGCCGCCGCTCGCGGCGCCGGCAGCGGCGCGGCGATCGGCGGCCTGTTCGGCCTCTTCCTGTGGGCGATCTCGGCCAACGAGGTCGCCGCCGGCTGGATCATCCTCTACGGCCTGCTGTTCGGCGCGATCTTCGGCGCCCTGCTGGGCGCGATCTTCCAGGCCGCCTCCGGCGGCCAGCGCGACTTCCGCTCGGCGAGCCGGATGACCGCCGACCACTACGACGTCATGGTCGACGTCGACGTCGCCGACGAGGCCGAGCGGCTGCTCGACGGCGGCGCGCCCGCGGCCGCGTCCTGAGGCGCGCCCGCCCGGCCCGCCGGGCGGGCATCTAGCCTGCGCGCGGTGCGCCGCGCGCTCGGACTGTGGCTGCTGCTGCTCGCCGTCTACACGGCCGCCCTGGGGATCGACGCGTCGCCGGGCGAGCGCTGGTCCGCGCGCGAGGCCCACGTGCTGCTGACGGCGGAGTCGATCGTCTCCGACGGGGACGTCGACCTGCGCGACGAGTACGCCGACGGCGCGTGGCGGGCGTTCGGCGGCCCGCCGCTGCGGCCCACCGCCGGGCTCGTCGACGGGCGCCTCCTGGAGCCGCAGGGGATCGGGTTCCCGCTCCTCGTCGCCCCCGCCTACGCGCTCGGCGGGCCGACGCTCGTCGCGCTGTGGCTGGCGGCGATCACCGCGCTCGGGTTCGTGTTCGCCGCCGCGATCGCGCGGCGCGTCGTGCCGGAGCCGTGGGCGACCCGGGCCGCGCTCGTCGCCGGGCTCTCGCCGCCGGTCGTCGCGGCGGCGACCCGCGTGTCGCCCGAGACGGCGGCCGGGACCGTCCTGGCCGCGGCGACGCTCGCGGCGCTGAAGGTCCGCGCGCAGCCGCGGCCGCGCTGGACGCTGTCGTG
>JADGIB010000155.1 GCA_019683665.1 Solirubrobacteraceae bacterium | reverse complement strand
GGGGGGGGCCCCCCCCTGCCCACCCCCCCCCGCCCCCCGCCCGCGGGGCGCCCCGCCGCGGCCGCCGCGGCGCCGTCCCGGTCGACGGCGCCGATCGTCGCGTTCACGGCGACCTCGTCGAGCGCGTTGTCGGTCAGCAGCGCGCTGACCGGCCGGCCCGTGCGCTTGCCGGCGAGGTCCCACAGCGCGAGGTCGATCGCCGCCAGCGCCCACGGCAGGTCGGCGACGTCGCGGCACGCGTCATAGAGGCGGTCGCCGCGGACCCCGTCGCCGGCCTCGATGACCGGCGCGTACGCCTTCAGCGCGGCGACGACGGCCTCGAGCGAGACGTCGTCGTAGGGCGGCAGCGGCGCCGCCTCGCCGCGGCCGACGAGGCCGTCGGCGTTCTCGATCTCGACCTCGACGAGCGTGCGCTCGCGCAGGACCCCCCAGGCCGTCTGCAGCGGCTCGCGGAGCGGCAGCGTGCGCGTGCGCAGCGCGTATCTCACGAGAGCAGGATTCCCGCGGACAGCAGCACGCAGAACGCGAGCTGGAGCTGTCCCGTGCCGGCGAGCGCGCCGTTCAGCGACGGCCCGTCGGTCCGCGTGCGCACGACCCGGGCGAGCCGGACGGCGAGCGGGACGGTCAGCAGCGGCGCCAGCACCCACGCGGTCAGGCCGAGCGCGAGCGGGATCAGCGCGACGTACGCGACGGCGAGCAGCCCCGCGTAGAAGGCGCGCGTCCGCTCGCGGCCCATGCGGACGGCGAGCGTGCGCTTGCCGGCGCGCCGGTCGGTCTCGAGGTCGCGGACGTTGTTGACGACGAGGATCGCGGCGGCGATGCAGCCGACCGGCACCGAGGCGACGAACGCCTGCCACGGGAGGTCCTGGATCTGGACGTAGTAGGAGCCGGTGACCGCGACGACGCCGAAGAAGAGGAAGACGAACAGCTCGCCCAGGCCCGCGTAGCCGTAGGGGCGCGGGCCGCCGGTGTAGAGGACGCCGGCGACGATCGAGGCGGCCCCGATCGCCAGCAGCACCCAGCCGGCGACGACGATCAGGTAGATCCCGCACAGGACGGCCAGGCCGAACGTGACGTAGGTGGCGATCAGCACCTGGCGGGGCGGGACGAGGCCGCCCGCGGTCACCCGCACCGGCCCCAGCCGGTCCTCGGTGTCGGCGCCGCGGCGGGCGTCGGAGTAGTCGTTGGCGAGGTTCGTGCCGACCTGGATGAAGAGCGCGCCGAGCAGCGCGGCGACGAACGCGATCGGGTCGAACTCGCCGGCCTGCCCGGCGAGGGCGGTGCCGACCAGGACCGGGGCCACGGCCGCGGGCAGCGTCCGCAGCCGGGCGGCCATGAGCCAGATCCTCACGGCCGTCGCGGGAACTTCGAGAAGTCGGGCCGGCGCTTGGCCTTGTAGGCCTCGCGCCCCTCGCGCGCCTCCTCGGAGGCGTAGAAGAGGAGGTTCGCGTCGTGGGCGAGCTGCTGGATGCCGGCGTAGCCGTCCTCGTGGGCGTTGAAGCTCGCCTTCACGAGCCGCAGCGCGAAGGGGGAGAGGGCGAGCATCTCCCGGCACCAGGCGACGGTCTCCTCCTCGAGGCGCTCGAGCGGCACGACCGCGTTGACGAGCCCCATCTCGAGGGCCTGCTGCGCGTCGTACTGGCGGCAGAGCATCCACATCTCCTTCGCTTTCTTCGTGCCGACGAGGTCGCGCAGGACGCTGGCGCCGAAGCCGCCGTCCCAGGAGCCGACGCGCGGGCCGGTCTGGCCGAAGCGGGCGTTGTCGGCCGCGATCGTGAGGTCGCAGACGAGGTGGAGGACGTGCCCGCCGCCGACGGCGTAGCCGGCGACCATCGCCACGACCGGCTTGGGCAGCCGGCGGATCTGCACGTGGAGGTCGGTGACGTGGAAGCGCCCGACCGCGCCGGCGCGGCCCGGCTCGCTCAGGTAGCCGGTGTCGCCGCGGACGCGCTGGTCGCCGCCCGAGCAGAACGCCTTGTCACCCTCGCCGGTGAGCACGATGACGCCGACCGACGTGTCCTCGCGCGCCCGCTCGAACGCATCGGACAGCTCCACGACGGTCTGGGGCCGGAACGCGTTGCGGACCTCCGGCCGGTTGATCGTGATCTTCGCGATGCCGTCGCCGCTGAGCTCGTAGCGGATGTCCTCGTACTCGGCGGCCGC
This sequence comes from Solirubrobacteraceae bacterium, assembly GCA_019683665.1. Taxonomy (GTDB): domain Bacteria; phylum Actinomycetota; class Thermoleophilia; order Solirubrobacterales; family Solirubrobacteraceae; genus Capillimicrobium. Next base: position 6,211 of record JADGIB010000155.1, on the reverse strand, counting down.
GGTCCAGGTGACAGGCATGGGGGCAGGCTATCCCGCCGCGCCGGCGGGTCGCGGCGCCGCTGCCGGCGCACGACGGCCGTCGCCGGCCGGGCGGCGGGGGCCCGGCGACGGCCCGCGGCGGGCCCCCGGCTAGCCTCGCCGCCCATGGTCGTCGAGTCGTGGCTGGCGCGCGCGACGCGGACGCGCCCGCAGCACGAGGCCGTCAACGGGATCACGTACGCGGAGCTGCGCGCGCGGGCCGCGGCCGGCGCGGGCGCGCTCGCGGCCGCCGGCGCCGGGCCGGGCGACCGGGTCGGGATCGCGCTCGCGCCCGGCGCCGAGTTCGCCGTCGCCCTCCACGCGGCCTGGGCGCTCGGCGCGGTCGCCGTGCCCGTCGACCCGCGCCTGGGGCCCGAGGACCGCGCCCACGTCACCGCCGGCTGCCGGCTCGTCGTCGACGCCCCGCTGCCCGCCGACGCGCCCGCGCCCGCCCGGCTCGCCTGGGCCCACGACCTCGACGCCCCCGCCGCGATCGTCCACACGAGCGGCTCCAGCGCCCGGCCCCGGCCCGTCGCGCTGACGTTCGGCAACTGGCTGTGGAGCGCGCTCGGCTCGGCCGTCGCGCTCGGCCACGGCCCCGGCGAGCGTTGGCTGTCGCCGCTGCCGGTCAGCCACGTCGGCGGCCTCAGCGTCCTCGTGCGCAGCGCGATCGGCGCCACGACCGCCCGCGTGCTCGAGCGCTGGGACACCGGCCGCGCGCTCGAGGAGCTGCGCGACGCGACGCTCGTCTCGCTCGTCCCGACGATGCTCGGCCGCCTCCTCGACGCCGGCTGGCGCGAGCCGCCGCGGCTGCGCACCGTCCTGCTCGGCGGCGCGCCCGCCCCGCCCGCGCTGCTCGCGCGGGCCCGCGCGGCCGGCGTCCCGGTCACGACGACGTACGGGATGACCGAGGCGTGCTCGCAGATCGCCACCGGCGGCTGGCCGCTCTTCTGCACGCGGGTCGAGATCGCCGCCGACGGCGAGATCGTCGTCCGCGGCCCGACCGTCGCCGGGGGCGGCCCGCTGCACACCGGCGACCTCGGCCGCCTCGACGCCGACGGCCGCCTGGAGGTCATCGGGCGCAAGGCCGACACGATCATCAGCGGCGGCGAGAACGTCGCCCCGGCCGAGGTCGAGGCCGCGCTGGCCGAGCACCCGGCGGTCGCCGAGGCCGCCGTCCACGGCCGGCCCGACCCGGAGTGGGGGGAGGCGGTCGTCGCGACCGTCGTCCTGCGCCCGGGCGCGGCCGCCACCGAGGCCGAGCTGCGCGCCCACGTCGCCGCCCGCCTGGCGCCCTACAAGGTGCCCAAGGCGGTCGCGTTCGCGGCCGAGCTGCCGCGCACCGAGTCGGGCAAGGTCCTGCGCCGCGCCCTGTGAGAGGCTGGGGGCCGTGACCGAGGATCCCGTCGCCTACCGTCAGCGCGCCCGCGAGGGGTGGGAGGCCGCCGCCGAGGGCTGGGACCGCCACCACCGCTGGTGGGACGCCCAGACCCGGGCCGTGAGCACGTGGCTCGTCGACGCGATCTCGCCCCAGCCCGGCCAGACCGTGCTCGAGCTCGCCGCCGGCCCCGGCGACGTCGGCCTGCTCGTCGCCGAGCTCGTCCGCCCGGGCGGGAAGGTCGTCCTCACCGACGGCGCCGAGAAGATGGTCGAGGCCGCGCGCCGCCGCGCCGGCGAGCGCGGCCTGGAGGACGTCGTCGAGGCCAGGCCGATGGAGGCCGAGTGGATCGACCTCCCGGCCGCCGCCGTCGACGCCGTCGTCTGCCGCTGGGGCTACATGCTCCTCGCCGACCCCGACGCGGCGCTGCGCGAGACGCGTCGCGTCCTGCGCCCCGGCGGCGTCGTCGCGCTCGCCGCCTGGGCCGACGCCGAGGCGAACCCGTGGATGACCGCCGCCGCCCAGGAGCTGGACGCCCGCGGCCTGGCGCCGCCGCGCGACCCGGACGCGCCCGGCCCGTTCGCGTGGGCCGACCCCGACGCGATCGCCGAGCGCCTGGCCGACGCCGGCTTCCTCGACGTCGCCGTCGACACCGTCGCGTTCACGATCGCCTACCCGGACCTCGACGCCTGGTGGGACACCCAGGTCGACATGTCGCCGACGCTGCGCGCGGTGCTCGCCGCCGCCGACCCGGCGGTCCGCGACGAGCTCATGGAGGGCGCCCAGGCGCGCGTCGCCGGGTACGTCGCCGAGGGCGGCGCGGTCGAGCTGCCGGCCCTCACCCGCGTCGCGCGCGCCGAGGCCTGACCGCGCGCCGGTGAGCGCGCGTTGTACGCTCGGCCGCCTATGTACTACGACGACGACGCTGACCTCTCGCTCCTCGACGGCAAGACCGTCGCCATCATCGGCTTCGGCTCGCAGGGCCACGCCCACGCGCTGAACCTGAAGGACAGCGGCGTGCAGGTCGTCGTCGGCCTGCGCGAGGACTCGGCCTCGGTGCAGGAGGCCCGCGACCACGGCCTCGAGGTGCTCGGCGTCGCCGACGCCGCCAGCCGCGGCGACCTCGTCATGCTCCTCGTGCCCGACGAGAAGCACCGGGCGATCTACGAGGCCGAGGTCCGCGACGGCATCGCCGAGGGGAACATGCTCCTGTTCGGCCACGGCTTCTCCGTCCACTACGGCGAGGTCGAGCCGCCCCCCGGCGTCGACGTCGCGCTCGTCGCCCCGAAGGGCCCCGGCCACCTCGTGCGTCGTCAGTACACCGAGGGCTCCGGCGTGCCGGGCCTGATCGCCGTCCACCAGGACGCCACCGGCAACGCGAAGGCCCTCGCCCTCGCCTACGCCAAGGGCATCGGCTGCACCCGCGGCGGCGTCATCGAGACGACCTTCAAGGACGAGACCGAGACCGACCTGTTCGGCGAGCAGGCCGTCCTCTGCGGCGGCGCGTCCGAGCTCGTCCAGGCCGGCTTCGAGACGCTCGTCGAGGCGGGCTACGACCCGCAGATGGCCTACTTCGAGTGCCTCCACGAGCTCAAGCTCATCGTCGACCTCATGTACGAGAAGGGCCTGGCCGGGATGCGCTACTCGATCTCGAACACGGCCGAGTACGGCGACTACACGCGCGGCAAGCGGGTGATCACCGAGGAGACCCGCGCGAACATGCGCAAGATCCTGGAGGAGATCCAGAGCGGCGAGTTCGCCCGCGAGTGGATCGCCGAGAACCGCGCCGGCCAGGAGAACTTCCTGCGCATGCGCGAGGAGCAGTCGACGTCCCTGATCGAGTCCACGGGCAAGCAGCTGCGCGCCCACATGGACTGGATCGAGACCGAGTTCTGAGCCGTTCCGTGTCCCGCGCGCCCCGCCGACGGGGCGCGCGCGGGGCGCGCTAGTCTGAGTCGTCGGTCGCCGTGACTGGCGTTCGGGTGGAGCACCACCGGGAAGCGGCGATCGCTGTTCTTCGCCGCGCGCCTGGGCACTTCACCGTCGTCCCCCTGCCCCGCACCAGTCATGAACGCCACCATCGAGATCCCCGCCGACCTGCGGCCCGCGGACGGCCGCTTCGGCTGCGGCCCGTCGAAGGTCCGTCCCGAGCAGCTCGCCGGCCTCGCCGGTGAGCACGCCGGCCTGATGGGCACCTCGCACCGTCAGAAGCCGATCCGGTCGCTCGTCGGCCGCGTCCGCGAGGGCCTGCGCGAGCTGTTCTCGCTGCCCGACGGCTACGAGGTCATGCTCGGCAACGGCGGCACGACCGCCTTCTGGGACGCCGCCGCCTTCGGCCTCGTCCGCGAGCGCGCGCTGCACCTCGCCTACGGCGAGTTCTCGTCGAAGTTCGCCAAGGCGACCGGCGGCGCGCCGTTCCTGGCCGACTCGATCGTCGTCTCGGCCGAGCCCGGCGACGCGCCGGCGCCGACCGCCGACCCGTCGGCCGACGTCGTCGCCTGGGCCCACAACGAGACGTCGACCGGCGTCATGGTGCCGGTGGAGCGCGTCGGCGGCGACGGCCAGCTCGTCCTCATCGACGCGACCTCGGGCGCGGGCGGCCTGCCGCTCGACGCCGCCCAGGCCGACGTCTACTACTTCGCGCCGCAGAAGTGCTTCGCCGCCGACGGCGGCCTGTGGCTGGCGCTCGTCAGCCCGGCCGCGATCGCGCGCATCGAGGAGCTCGGCGCGTCGGGCCGCTGGGTCCCCGAGTTCCTGTCGCTGACGACCGCGCTCGACAACTCGCGCAAGGACCAGACGTACAACACGCCCGCCGTCGCGACGCTGATCCTGCTCGCCGAGCAGATCGACTGGATGAACGCGCAGGGCGGCCTCGACTGGTGCGTGCGGCGCACGACCGACTCGTCGAGCCGCCTGTACGCGTGGGCGGAGCGCACGTCGTACGCGACCCCGTTCGTCGCCGACCCGGCGAAGCGGTCGCTCGTCGTCGGCACGATCGACTTCGACGACGCCGTCGACGCCGCCGCGGTCGCGGCCACGCTGCGCGCGAACGGCATCGTCGACACGGAGCCGTACCGCAAGCTCGGGCGCAACCAGCTGCGGATCGGCATGTTCCCGGCCGTCGAGCCCGCCGACGTCGAGGCGCTGACGGCCTGCATCGACTACGTGGTGGAGCGGATCGGATGAAGGTTCTCGTCGCGGAGAAGATCGGCGTCTCGGGGGTCGAGCTGCTGCGCAGGCACTTCGACGTCGACGAGGGCGCCGAGCACCTCGAGCACATCGAGGACTACGACGGCCTCATCATCCGGTCGGCGACGAAGGTCACCGCCGAGGTCCTGGCCAAGGCCACGAACCTGAAGGCGATCGGCCGCGCCGGCGTCGGCGTCGACAACGTCGACGTCGAGGAGGCGACGAAGCGCGGCATCGTCGTCGCCAACGCGCCGCAGTCCAACGTCGTGACCGCGGCCGAGCACACGATGGCGCTCCTGCTCGCGCTCGCGCGCAACATCCCGCAGGCGCACGCCAGCCTCACCGGCGGCCGGTGGGAGCGCTCGAAGTTCTCGGGCGTCGAGCTGATGGACAAGACGCTCGGCATCCTCGGCTTCGGGCGCATCGGCCAGCTCGTCGCGCACCGCGCCCAGGGCTTCGGGATGCGCGTCGTCGCCTACGACCCGTTCGTCGGCGCCGACCGCTACCGCGAGCTCGGCGTCGAGCAGGCCGCGACCTCCGACGACGTCTACGCGGTCGCCGACTTCATCACGATCCACCTGCCCAAGACGCCGGAGACCGAGAACTGGCTCAACGCCGACGCCTTCGCGAAGATGAAGGACGGCGTGCGGGTCCTGAACGTCGCCCGCGGCCCGCTCGTCGACGACGCGGCCCTGCAGGCGGCGCTCGACTCCGGCAAGGTCGCCGGCGCCGCGCTCGACGTGTTCCGCGAGGAGCCGATCACCGAGCACCCGCTCTTCGGCTACCCGAACGTCATCGTCACGCCGCACCTGGGCGCCTCGACCCGCGAGGCGACCGACCGCGCCGGCTACCAGGCGGCCGAGCAGGTCGTCGCCGCCCTCACCGGCGGCAGCGTCACCACCGCGGTCAACGTGCCCGCGGTCGCGGCCGAGGACCTCGAGGTGCTCGGGCCGTTCCTGCCGCTGTGCCGGGCCCTGGGCCGCATCGCGGTCGGGCTGAGCGGCGGGCTGGGCGCGCTGAACATCGAGTATCTCGGCCGGGTCGCCGAGCGCGACGTGCGCCCGCTGACCGTCGCCGTCCTCCTCGGCGCCCTCAGCGGCCACACCGAGGACGAGGTCAACGAGGTCAACGCGCCGGCGATCGCCGCCGAGCGGGGGATCGAGGTCGTCGAGAGCAAGCGCACCCACGCGCGCGACTTCTCCGACCTCGTCCGCGTCACCGTCAACGGGACGCGCGTCGCCGGCACGGTGCTCGGGCGCCGCAACCGGCCGCACCTGCTGGAGGCGGTCGGCCAGCGGTTCAACCTCGAGCTGCAGGACCACCTGGCCTTCTTCCGCTACCGCGACCAGCCGGGGATGATCGGCCGCGTCGGCACCGTGTTCGGCGAGCACGGCGTGAACATCGTCTCGGCCGCCGTCGGCCTCGACCCCGAGACCGCCGACACCCAGGCGGCGGTCATGGTCGTCACGACCGACGGCCCCGTGCCCGAGGAGATCGTCGAGCAGATCGCCGCCTCCGAGGGCTTCGTCAGCGGCACCGCCGTCAGCCTGTAGCCGGCCGGCGTCCCCCCCCCCCCCCCCCGCCCGGCCCCCCCCCCCCCCCCCCCGGCGCCCCGCGCCCCCCCCG
>JADGIB010000154.1 GCA_019683665.1 Solirubrobacteraceae bacterium | reverse complement strand
CGACGCTGAAGCCGTCGACGCCGGCGGCCAGCCAGCCCTCGACGTGGGCCATCCAGGTCGCCGCCCCGTACGGGCCGCGCCGGTGCGCGCACAGCAGCCGGAACGCGCCGAGCGCCTCGAGGGCGGCGGCGCCGTCGCCGGCGCGGGCGGCGGCGTGGACGGCCCGGCCCGTGGCGACCGCGGCGGCCCGGACCGGCTCCAGCGCGGGCGCGGCGGCCGGGTCGGCGGCGTCGACCTCCAGCCAGCGCACCCCCTCGGGCGCCGCGCGCAGGACGGCGACGGCGGCGTCGGGGTCGCCGGCGCGGACCGCGTCGGCGAGCGCGGCGATCCCCTCGCCGTAGCGGTGGACGCGGTCGAGGACGACGATCCCGTCGGCGATCGCCGCCGCGGGCGTCGCGGCCGCCTCGACCGCCGGGCCGACGACGTCTCCGAGCACGGCGCCCGCCTCGATCGACGTGAGCTGGCCGGGGTCGCCGACGAGCACGAGCCGCGCCTCGGGGCGGACGGCCTCGACGAGCCGGGCCATGAGCGACAGCGACACCATCGACGTCTCGTCGACGATCACGACGTCGTGCGGCAGGCGGTTGCCGCGGTGGTGGCGGAAGCGAGTGCTGCTGCCCGGGCGCGACCCGAGCAGGCGGTGCAGGGTCGAGGCGCCGAGCGCGGCGAGGCGGTCGCGCACGGCGGCCGCGACGTCGAGCCGCGCCGCCTCCTCGCGGACGGCCTCCTCCAAGCGGGCGGCCGCCTTCCCGGTCGGCGCGGCGAGCGCGACGAGCGGGGGCGGCGCGCCGGCCGCCTCGGCCTGCTCGAGCAGGAGCGCGACGATCCGCACGACCGCGGTCGTCTTCCCGGTGCCGGGGCCGCCGGCGACGACGGCGAGGCGGCGGCGGACCGCGGTCTCGGCCGCGCGCGCCTGTCGCCCGCCCGGGTCGTCGCCGAAGAGCCGGGCCAGGCCCGCGGCGAGCGCGGCGTCGTCGACCCCGGGCGCGGCCTGGGCCGCGAGCGCGCGCAGGTCGGCGGCGACCTCGCGCTCCTCGCGCCAGTAGCGGTCCAGGTAGAGGGCGCCGCCCTCCAGGCGCAGCGGCGCCGCCTCCCCGGCGACGAGCGGGCTGGCCGCCACCCGCTCGGCCCAGCCGCCCGGGTCGGGCCAGTCGAGCGCGGCGAGGTCGACGCCGACCTCGGCGTCGACGGCCGCCGTCTGCGCGATCGTCGCCAGCTCGACGCAGACGTGCCCGAGGCGCGTCGCGCGCACGGCGAGCGCCGCCGCGAGCGCGACCGTCTCGTCCTCCTCGCCGGCCAGCGCGCACAGCCGCCGGGCGACGTGGACGTCGGCGGCGGCCAGGACCCCGGCCGCGTTGAACGCGCCGAGCAGCCCGCCGGCGCCGAGCGCGCGGCGGACGTCCATCGGGTCGGCCGCGACCGCGGGCGCGTCCGGCCGGGCGCTCACGCCGCCGCCTCCCCGCCCTGCTCGAGCAGGTCGCTGAGGTCCGCGATCAGCCCGGCGGGCGGCCGCCAGGAGAAGACCCCGTACGGGACGTCGCCGGCGCGCGGCGTGTCCGGCCCGGTCATCCCGCGCACGAACAGGTAGAGGACGCCGCCGAGGTCGCGGCCGGGGTCGTAGCCGGGCCGCCGCCAGCGCAGGTAGCGGTGCAGCGCGACCCCGTAGAGGAGCGCCTGCAGCGGGTAGTGGGCGCGCTGCATCGCGTCGGCGAGCGCCGCTGGGGCGTAGTCCTCGGCCCGCACCGGCCGGCCGGGCGCGCCGAGCCGGTTCGTCTTGTAGTCGACGATCAGGAAGCGGTCGCCGGCGCGCAGGACGCAGTCGATGCTGCCGGTCAGGTAGCCGCGGACGGTCGCCGCCAGCGCCGGGTCGTCGAGCCGGTCGGCGTAGCCGTGCAGCGGGTCGCCCGGGGCGAGGTGGCGGCGCAGGAGCGCGGCGATCGCGTGGACCGACACCGCGCCGGCGGGCCGGTCGCCGCCGGCCAGCGGCAGCTCGAAGGCGAGCTCGTCGAGGCGGTCGCCGCGCGGGACGTCGCGCAGGGCGCGCCCGCCGGCGAGCGGGCCGAGCGGCGTCTCGATCGCGGCGCGCAGCCCGGCGACCACCGCGGCGGCGTCGCCGAGGTCGACGTGGCGGCGCCCGCGCGCCTGGGCGAGCGCGGCGGCCAGCTCGGCGTCGAGGTCGGCGGCGGCGAAGTCGACGGCCTCGAAGACGTCGTGGACGAGGCTGCCGACCTGGGCGCCGGCGGGCATCGCCGCCAGCGGCAGGTCGCCGGCCGGCTCGGGGGCCGCCTCGGCGTCGGCCTCGTCGACGGCGGGCTCGTCGTCGACGAGCTCCTCCTCCGGCTCGCTGGCGACCCAGGCGTCGTGGGCGACCGCGGTCAGCGCGCTGTAGGAGGTGCGCCGCCACCGGGCGTCGAGCGGACGGTCGAACGTCGCCGCGCGCAGCTCGGCGGGCGGCGGCACCGGGCGCGACCACGACGCGGGCAGGCCGTCCAGGCGCGCCCGCTCGACGGCGACCGCGCCCTCGGGCGCCTGCGCGGCGAGCTCGCGCAGCCGGGCGATCGCCGCCTCGTCGGTCGGGGTCGGCGGCCCCTCGTCGGGCACCGTCCCGTCCTCCCGGCGGGCGAACAGCAGGCGGCCGAGCGGCGAGTCGCAGGCCGGCTTCGTCCCCGCCCACCAGACGACGGCCTGGTGGCGGGCGCGGGTGAGCGCGACGTAGGCGAGGCGCAGGTCCTCGCCGCGCTGCTCGCTCTGCTCGCGGGCCTTGTGGGCGCGGTACTCGCGTCCCTCGAGCCCGACGTCGACGCGGCGGCGGTCGCCGTCGTGGTAGGCGACCGGGACGTCGGCGCGCGGCGACCAGCTCGGGTGCCACAGGTACGGCACGTAGACGATCGGGAACTCGAGGCCCTTGCTGCGGTGGATCGTCAGGACCTGGACGGCGTCGGCGTCGGACTCCAGGCGGCGGGAGCGCTCCTCGTCGCCCTCGTCGGCGGCGGCCTCGATCCGCCTGCGCAGCCACCCGGCGAGCGCGGCGACGCCGAGGTCGTCCTCCATCGCCGCCGCGTGCAGGAGCTGGCCGACGTGGCGCAGGTCGGTCATGCGCCGCTCCCCGTCGACGCGGGCGAGCAGCCGCTCGGGCACCCGCTCGCCGCGGATGACCGCCTCGGCGAGCGCGGCGACGCCCTGCTCGCGCAGCAGCCGCGCCCACCCGTGCAGGCGCGCGTGCAGCTCGTCCCAGTCGGCCTCGCCGGCGAGCGCGATCCGCTCGGCGTCCCAGCCGAGCAGGTCGGTGTGGGCGGCGGCGTGCGCGCGCAGGGTCGAGCTCGGCCGCTCGAGCGCGCTGAGCAGCGCGAGCCAGTCGCGGGCGGCCGGGGTGGCGAACACGGAGCCGGCGCCGTTGAGGACGGCGGGGACGCCGGCCGCCTCGAGCTGGGCGCGGATGTGCTCGGCGTCGGCGTTGCGGCGCACGAGGACGGCGAGGTCGCCGGGCTCGACCGGGCGCCCGTCGATCGTCGCCGGCGAGTCGAGCAGCCGCACGACGTCGTCGGCGAGGTCGCGGGCGATGTGCGCGCGGGCGGCGTCGGTGTTCGCGTAGCCGCCGGGGGTCGTGCGGATCCGGTCGCGCTCGACGACCCGCAGCCGCAGCGCCGCGCACTCGGGCGCCCCGGCCAGGCGCGCCTGGCGGTTCGCCGGGCCGGGCCGCACGGCGCGGTAGGCGATCCCCGGGTGGCCGAGCTGGGCGTTGCCGAACAGCGCGTCGTAGGCGGCCAGCAGCGGCCCGTCGCTGCGGCGGTTGACGTCGAGCGTCGCGTGCGCGGTCGCGGCGTCCTTGGCGGCGAGGTAGGCGAAGACGTCGGCGCCGCGGAAGGCGTAGATCGCCTGCTTGGGGTCGCCGATGAGGACGAGCGTGCAGCCCTCCGCCCCGAACGCGCGGCGCATGATCGCCCACTGGGTCGGGTCGGTGTCCTGGAACTCGTCGACGAGGACGACCTCGTAGCGGTCGCGCAGGCGGCGGGCGATCGCGTCGCCGGCCGGCCCGTTCAGCGCGGCCTCCAGGCGGGTGAGGAGGTCCTCGTAGGTCATGACGCCGAGGCGGCGCTTGCGCCGCTCGACCTCGATCCGCACCGCCTCCGCGAGCCGGCGGCGCAGCGCGGCCGGAGTGTCGCCGTCGAGGTCGGCGGGATCCAGCGGCGCGGTCGGGTTGCGCACGGCGGCGGCGCGGGCGATCTCGCCGGCCTGGGCGCGGTCGAACGGCGGGTGCGCCTCGCCCTGGAACCGGCGGACGTAGAGGTCGTCGACGACCTCGTCGACGAGGTCGCGGACGTCCTCGACGAACGTGACGTCGGGCTCGAGGTCGCCGGCGATCCCGAGGCCCTCGAGCACGGCCTGGCAGAAGCCGTGGGTCGTGACGATCGTCGCCGCGTCGAAGTCGGCGAGCGCGGCCTGCAGGCGGGCGCGCCGCTGCTCGACCTCGGCGTCGGTCCCGTCGGCCAGGAGGGCGAGGACGTCGTCGCCGAGCGGCACGTTGCCGCCGGCGAGGACCGCCTCCAGGCCCTCCTCGGCGCTGACGAGCCGCTCGCGGACGCGGTCGCGCAGCTCGGAGGTCGCGTTGCGGGTGAACGTGACGACGAGCAGCCGCTCGAGCGGGATCCCGTCGGCGACGTAGCGGGCGGCGAGCCCGGCGATCGTGTACGTCTTGCCGGTCCCGGCGCTCGCCTCGAGCACGGTGATCCCCCGCGGCAGCGGGCCGCAGACGTCGAAGGCGGGGGTGTCGGTGGCGGCGCTCACCGCTCCTCCCGGCGCTCGCGGTCCAGCAGCGGGTCCCACAGGCGGCGGGCGAGGCGCCCGAAGCGGCTCGGCTCCGACACGTCCCAGCCCGGCCCGGCCTCGCCGGGGGCGGGCGGGGCGGCGAGGAGGTCGTCGAGCGCGGCGGTCCCGCCGTGGACGAGCTGGTGCTCGGGCTCGGCGTCCTCGCGGGAGAACTCGTAGCTCGACGTCCACTCCTGGCCGGCGGCGCGCCGCGGGTCGCGCCCGTCGCGCAGCGCCTCGGCGTAGGCGGCCGTCGCCTTGCAGGCGATCGGCAGCGGCTCGCGCAGGCCGCGGCGGTAGAGGTCGAGGAGCGCCTCGAGCTCGCGCAGCGCGTCGCGGCGGCGCAGCTCGGGGTCGTCGGCCAGCGGCGGGATCGTCGCGATCGCGACCCCGTCGCCGCGGCGGGCGCGGCCGATCGTGACCGCGGTCCACGGCGTGCCGGGGTCGGTCGCGGTGAGCGCGAGCAGCCGCACCCAGGCGGCGAGCCGGTGCTTGGGCCCCAGCCGGGAGAAGATCGCGGTGCGCAGCGTCGCGCCGCAGACGCCGGGGACGGTGCCGCTGATCGTGGCGGCGCCGACCGCGGCGCGCACGTCGGCCGAGCGCGGGGCGCCGCCGCCGAGGACGGCCTCGGCCGCCTCGACGATCCCCTGGACCTGGTTGACGAGCTCCTGGACCGGCGCCTGGGCGAGGCGGCCGGGCGGCAGCAGGCCGCGGGCGATCTCGGCCCGGTAGGCGGCGCGGGCGTCGGTGCCGGCCAGGCGCGCGTCGAGCATCCGCTGGCCGACGTCCCAGCGCTCGAGGTGGTCGAGCTGGACGGGCAGCGCGTCCTCGACGTCGGTGGAGAAGTCCTGCAGCGAGATCCCGAGGCGGCGGCGCAGGAAGGCGCGCACCGGGTGCTGGACGAAGCGGACGAGGTCCTCGAGCTCGACGATCTCCTCCTCCAGCGGCGGCAGCGGCGCGGCGAGGAACGGCTCGGGCCGGCGGCGCGGCCCGGCGAGCGCGACGGCGCCGGCGAGCGCGACCCGGTCGAAGCTCCACGGCCGACGCCCGTCGAAGTTCGCGGGGTCGAACGGCTGCAGCGGGTGGCGGACGAGGACGTGCTCGCTCGGGCGCCGGCCGTCCTCGGTGCGGACGGTGCGATCGACGACGTCGAGCAGCTCGCCGACGGGGACGGCGGGCGGGCGCGGCGCGTTCGTGCGCTCGTCGTTGCCGGTGAACGTGATGATGAGGCGCTCCTGGGCGGCCATGAGCGCGTCGAGCAGGAGCTGGCGGTCCTCGGCGCGCGGGTCGCGTTCGCCGACGTGCGGGTCGTCGAGCATGAGGTCGTCGCCGTCGCGCGGGGCGTGCCGGGGGAAGACGCCGTCGTCGAGGCCGAGCAGGCAGACGACGCGGTGCGGCACCGACCGCATCGGCATGAGCGTGCAGACGGTGAGGTGGCCGGTGCGGAAGTTCGCCCGGGTCGGGCGCCCGGCGAGGCGGTCGGCGAGCAGGGCGCGGATCTCGCCGAGCTGCAGCGGGGTGTCGGCGTCGCCGGCCTCGTCGACGAGCTCGTCGAGGACGCGCTGGAGCTGCCCGCGCTGCCAGGCGTCGCGCTCGCCGGTGGCGGTGAGCGCGTCGGCGGCGTGGGCGATCGCGGCGGCCCAGTCGGCGACGGGCTGCGGGCGCGAGAGCGCGTCGACGGCGCGGCGCAGGCGGGCGACGAGCTCGGCGAAGCGCCCGGCGAGGTCGATCGCGCCGCTGTCGACGTCGTCGAGGGCGAGGACGCCGGCGAAGAGGCGCTCGGGGTCCTCGGGCATCGCGACGCCGAGCAGGAGGCGGTCGACGCCGCGGTGGAACGTGCCGTGGTCGAGCCCGTCGAGGCGGAACGGGGCGCGGTGGTCGGCGTCGAGGCCCCAGCGGATGCCGGACTCGGCCACCCACGCCTCGAGGCGCAGGACGTCGTCGTCGTCGAAGCGGAAGCGGCGGCGGACCGGGTCGCGGTCGGCGAGGTCGAGGACCTGGGAGGCGGTGACGCGCGCGGAGGCGAGCTCGAGCAGCTGGGCGACGACGCCGATGACCGGGTTCGTCTGGCGCACGGAGCGGTCGGCGAGGCGGACGCGCAGGTCGGGGCCGGGGCCGGCGTCGTCGTCGCCGGTCGCGGCGCCGGGGCCGAACGTCGCGTGGATGAGCGGCGCGAACGCCTCGACGTCGGGGCACATGACGACGATGTCGCGCGGCTCGAGCGTCGGGTCCTCGTCGAGGAGGTGGAGGACCGCGTCGCGCAGGACCTCGACCTGGCGGGCGCGGCCGTGGCAGGCGTGGACCTGGACCGAGCGGTCGCCGGGGTCGAGGAGCGGGCGGCGGCGGGCGGGCGGCGCCGGCCGGTTGCGGCGGACGTCCTCCTGGAGGCGGGCGAGCAGGGTGCCGGCGGGGCGCTCGCCGCCGTGGCGGTGGTGGCGGACGGCGTCGGGGCGGCGGGCGAGGACGAGCTGCAGCTCGCGGGCGTCGCGGCCCCAGGAGGCGAGCAGGCGGTTGGCGGTGAGCGCGGCCGTCGGGTCCTCGGCGCGGCGGCGCGGGGGCGGGTCGCCGCGCTCGTCGAGGTGGGCGGCGACGGCGTCCCACAGGGCCGGGGACGGGTGCAGGAGGAAGAGGTGGACGTCGCGGCCGGCGGCGAGCGCGTGGAGGACGTCGACGTGAGCGGCGGGCAGGCGGGTGAGGCCGAACACGGCCAGGCGCGGCGGGAGGTCGAGCAGCGCGGGGTCGGCGGCCAGGGCCGCGCACGCGTCCCGGGTGCGCTCGGCCGGGCCGGGGCGGCCGATGCGGGCGCGCAGGCGGCGCAGGAGCTCGGCCTGCCAGTGGCCGTCGGCGCCGGCCAGCCAGCCGCGGACCATCTCCGGCCGGTGGACGGCGTAGCGGTCGAAGAGGCCGGCGAGGTGGCGCACGGCGCCGAGGCGGCGGGCGGCGCGGGTCTCGGCCGCCGGGTCGGACGGGTCCTGGTCGCGGCCGATGTGGCGGGCGAGCTCGGCCAGCCACGGCTCGGCGATCGCCTCGTCGACGACGTCCAGCAGCGGCCACGCGGCGCGCTCGGGCCGCCAGGGGTCGGTCTCGGGGTCGACCCCGGCGGCGGCGGCGACCGCGTCGCGGACGAGGTCGTGCGGCGACGGGAACGCGACGTTCGCGCAGACGCCGTCGCCGCGGCCGGGGGCCGCCCCGCGGCGGGCCGCCCCCCGCGGGGGCAGCCCCCCCGCGCTCCCGCGCGTGGGCACCGCGACGAGCTCGGGCGCGAACGGGTCGGGCGGCGGCTCGGCCAGCAGCTCGGCGAGCGCGGCCACGAGCACGTCGGCGCGGTCGGATCGATGGAGATGCAGCACTGCCGGACGGTCGCAGTATCGCCGCCCGGCCTGACAGCCGACGGGCCGCCCGGGCCCTCGCCCCGGGCGGCCGCCTCCAGTCGGCCGGCCGTCCGCGCCCGCCTCCGTGCTGACGCGTCGTCGCGGAGAACCGTAGCGGATTGGTGACTGCGTGTCACCAACCGTGTCCGATGCCACACGACGGCGGGGCGCGGGGCGTCCCCGGGATTGCGCCGGGCGACCGCGGGAG